>JAVBNP010000057.1:0-7027 GCA_031551455.1 Bacteroidales bacterium
TTCAACCGCAATCCCCATCCCGACATTCTGTTCCTCGACATTCAACTGACCGACGGAAATTCGTTTCTGTTTATCGAACAAGCACAACCCGCAAGCATGATCGTGTTCACCACCGCTTACGACGAATATGCCATCCGCGCATTTACGGTCAACAGCATCGACTATTTGCTGAAACCTGTTCGTCGCGAACGATTGCTGGAAGCCGTCATGCGTTTCGAACGTCTGCATTCGAAGATTTCGCCCGATTTCCGAAAGGACCGGGTGAAGGATATTCTGCAAATCGTGCAAGATCAAGGGAAGAAGCATCGTTCGCGTGTGCTGGTGTGTGCCGGCGATAAATTTTTCTCGCTGCGAATCGACGAAATTGCTTATTTCTACAGCGAAAATAAATGTACGTTTGCCGTCACCGGCCGACAAAAGGAGCATCTTGTGGAGCAAACGTTGGAACAGCTCTCCGGCGAACTTGATCCCGATATTTTTTTCCGCACCAACCGCCAAACAATTCTGAAAATTGATGCGATTCAACGAATTGAGCCGTACTTTCAAAGCAGAGTGGTGGTGCATGTCGAACCGCCTTTTCGGGAGCAAATTATCGTAAGCCGCGAAAAAGTGGCGGCATTCAAGCAATGGCTGAATTATTGAGGGAACGTTCTCCGGCAATTAGTTCGACAAATCGATATCAAAAAAATGCCCGAAACTCTCTGATTGTTTGCCATTCGTTCATCGAGTTTTCGGGCATTTTTCGATTATTTCCGATAAACCTATTTTTTCATTTTATGCGTTTCGGCTTCGCTTTTCAGTTCCTGTTTTATACTTTCGTACTTTTTGTACTGGTCAGCATTTAAAATCCCTTTCATTTCCTTATCTTTAGCTTCGAATTGAGATTTCATTTTTTCGGCTTTCGCCTTCTTATCACCCGAAGCAACTGCAAGCTCATCATTTTGTTTTGCATACTTCAAGTTTACATCATATACTTTTTGGTACTGACTGTCATCCAACGACAATTTTTCCTTCATCTTATCGGTAAGAGCTTTAGCTCTATCTTCGGCCGATTTCATTTGCTGAGCATTTACCGCATTGGTCATCAAAAAAAAGCAACCCGCCAACATCATCACCACACACACTTTTGATTTCATACTGAACTTGAATTAAATTAAACAATTATTATTAACGAAAGTATCGCACTTACGATCTCTCGTTTCAAGAATCTATAAACATTTTTTTTGAAAATAAGTTTAGTGAAGTAAATGATAATATAAAAATATCGCTTTTCACCTCAACGAAATTTACGTCAAAGAATAAAGGTAATGTTACATAATAGCTGATATTTATTTTTGCATCGTTATTAATCCATTTCTCAATGAAGCATATAGAAATCATTCGTTGTCCGGTATGTGAATGTGATGATTTAATGAAAAACGGTCATAGTCTCAATGGTACCCAACGTTGGTATTGCAAAGGCTGCAGGAAATATTTCCAACGGAGTTTCACCAACAAAGGCTGTCTTCCGGAAGTCAAGGAGCAGGTGATTGAAATGGCAACAAACGGCAGCGGCATACGGGATACGGCAAGAATATTGGGAATTAGCCCGCACACGGTTATTAATGAGATTAAAAAAAACGCCATTAGAAATTAATCCCTATCTATTGGACAAGGTGGAAACAGGTAGGCTTGAAGAACTGGATATCCATATAGGTTATTCTATTGAAATGGATGAATTCTGGAGTTATGTGGGCAGCAAGAAGAACCGCCGTTGGACATGGTATGCCATTGAACGCAGGAGCGGGGTTTTGATTGCCTGAAAAAATGACAAGCGGGATAATGCAACTTGTGCGCAATTGCTTCAGAAAATGGAAGGATTTCCAATAAGGAGCTATAGTACCGACAATTGGGAATCCTATTCAAGTCTATTGCCTGCCGAAAAACATTTTATTGGCAAGGCAAACACTTGGAAAATAGAACGTAAAAATCTCAATTTTAGAACTCATCTTAAGAGGCTCTGTCGTAAAACGATCTGTTTCTCCAAAAGTGAAGAAATACACGATAAACTGATAGGCATATACATTGAGAAACATTATTTCAAAACAGGGCAGTATCGTAACTCTATTCAGCTAAATTGAAACACTACCAGAATAAAATATACAAACGGATTAACAATTCATTGAGCACGCCGGCAAAGAATAAACAGCAAGTCTTTGGCGTAGTTTTTGAAATACATTATCAATTGATAACAAGCAACATTAAATATGGCTGCATCCGACCGATTGGAGACCTCCGTAAATAACCTTCCACGGGAAGGAAAAAAGAAAAGGCCGTTGTGGAAACGGATATTGATAAGAGTCTTATTGGTATCGGTTACATTGGCAATGCTCATCGGCATCGCCTTGGGAATTGTGTTGCACATCGTATTTACACCCGAAAAGATAACTCCCATCGTGTTGAATTTTGCCAACGAATATCTGGATGCCGAAGTCGACTGCGAGTCTGTTGAACTCACTTTTTTCGGTACCTTTCCCAATCTCGGTGTTGTGCTGAAAAACGGAAAGGTGGTGAAACCGTTGACGCCGGTCGACAGTGTTACACGGGAAGGATTGCCGCAAGATACCTTGGTGACTTTTCGCCGATGTATGGTGTCGTTCAATCCGGTGGCATTCCTCACCTCCGGAAAAATCATCGTCCGCAGCTTGGAATTGGATAATCCGAGCGTTTATGCATATATGAGCGCCGAAGGACGGGCTAATTGGGATATATTGCCTCAATCCGATACCGCTTCCGTCATTACGGACACGGCGGCTTTTCAAATGCCCGAACTGAATATCAAAGGCATTCGTATTGCAAACGCACGCATCGTATACGACGACCGCATGCAGGACGTATTTACGGCCATCGACAGCCTGAATCTGGCCATTGAGGGCAACATGTCCAAAGATTCGGCCATGCTCGATTTGGCATTGGGAATGAAATCGATAACCGTATTTTATGAAAGGCAGGCATTGACAAAACATCTGCCGTTAAAAATAAAGGCACGATTTCACAATAACCGTATCATTCGTCGGTTATCCGTGGAACAAGCGTTGATTACCGCGGGCATTTTGGACTTCAATGCTACGGGAACATTGCAAGGTGACAGTGTGCGACATCATGCAATGGTGGATATGAAACTCGAATTGAGTGCGTCATCCTTGTCCGATTTATTACAGATGATCCCGAAACAAATATTCGATATCGGCGATAAAGTGTCGGCAACGGGCGAAATCGATTTTCACGGACAATTAAACGGATATTTGGGTAAAGGCAGCTTTCCCGTATTTACCACTTCCGTCCGTTTGAAAAACGGTTCGTTACGCAGTAAGGAACATCCCAAAAGCGAAGGATTCAAAAAAATAGAAATCGACGGCGATGCTCAAATAGACTTCACCAAACAAACCGCCTCGCATATATGCATCGATAATTTTCTTCTGCAAACGGCATCTTCGACCGTCGGTTGTTCGGGTAAGCTCAACAACATATTCACCAAGCCGCTCCTCGATACACGTGTCGAAGCAAACATCGATTTCAATCGCATGGCACAGGATCTGTCTTTCGCGGACAGCATGCGTATGGGCGGCATGATTAAGGTAAACTTTTCGGGAAAATGTTTTTTGGATGACATCATGGCGGGAAATTACGGAAAAATCAATGCTTCCGGTACGGTGGATATTAATGATGTCGTTTTCAAATACCCCAAGGAAGATATTGACTTCTTCGCATCATTGGTAAAACTCCGTTTGGGCAGCAACACCAAAGACAGTATCAGAGGACGGGCGGTAGAAAGTTTATTGCGCGGCAATTTCGAACTGGACAGCATCTCTTTAAAGTATGGTCGCACGATTTCAGCCGACGCGGGAAAGTTATCGGCCAGATTCTTTACGACGGCACCCAAAGACAGCGGTACCATTGCCGTAATGGTAACCACGGTCGGGGTCGAAAACCTACACTTGGAAACGGGTGATTCTCTGCAAGCTCGTGCCGTGAAAACCGGCGCAACGCTTCGATTGACACCTTCGATCGAAGACAAAACCAAACCGGAGCTGTCGGCACAAATAACACTCGAAAAATTCCACGGACGGATGCCCGAATTGAGCGGACGCATCAACAATGCGGCGTTCAAAATGAAGATCAAACAACAAACGCCCTCGGCGAGCAATCGAACAACGATGACGGGCAACAGACAATTTCACCCGACGGATTCGGCAGCGTGGGCGCGCAGAGCGGATTCTCTCCGCAGGCAAAACCAAACATCCGACATATCGTTTCGGTTAGCGTCGGATGATGCCCGTAAAATGCTGCAAAATTTGGATGTTTCGGGAACATTCGAATGTAAAAACATGAGTCTGCGAACACCTTTTTTTCCGCTCCCGGTTCGCATGACACAGTCGTCGCTGGGCTTTACCGCCAACAGCTTGTCATTGGACCGAACACGATTGAAAGCGGGGAAGTCGGATATGGTACTTACCGGCGAAGTGACGGGCATAAAGCAGGCGTTAATTCGTAACGGACGTATAACGGCCAAAATAGGCATCGAGTCGGATATGTTGGATTGCAACCAATTGATACGGGCATTGGCCGAAGGTTCGGAATATGCGGCAAAAGACGCGGTACAAAAAGACTCGATTGCACAGACGGTATTGAACGATAACAATGATTTGGCGGCGCAACAGGATACGGGGACTATCGGTATACTCGTCGTACCGCGCAATATCGATTTTGAATTAGATACGCGGTTGAAAAAGGTGTCGTACAACAATCTGTTGTTGGATCATGTGTCGGGTAAAGTACTTATCCGGAACCGATCGGTACAACTCTCGGAATTGCAACTAAGTTCAGATGCGGGTGATGCTCGCTTATCGCTTGTATACAAAGCGCCCGACACCAAAGGAGCAAGCTTGGGTATGGATTTACGAATGCATCGAATACAGATTAAGGAACTTATCGGTGCGTTCCCGGTAATCGATACGCTGGCGCCGATGTTGCGTTCGTTTGAAGGAGTGGTAGACTGCAACATGGCCGCCGTTACGCGGTTAGACGCGCAGTCAAATGTCGTCCTTTCCGAAACATCGGCCTCCTGTTATCTGAAAGGCGAAAATCTGGTGGTGATGGACAGCGAAACATTTGCCGATATCTCGAAAATGCTGATGTTCAAAAACAAAAAACGCAATATGATCGATTCGATTTCCGTAGAGATGATTATGGAGGATAACAAAGTGATGGTCTTTCCTTTCCGGATGTCCATCGATCGTTACGTAGTCGGCGTAGGCGGAACCCAAAATTTGGACATGAGTTTCAACTACCATATATCGGTACTCAAATCGCCCGTTCCGTTCAAACTCGGACTGAATATCTCGGGAACACCCGAAAAAATCAAATTCCGTTTGGCGAAAGCCAAATACAAGGATATGTTCACTCCCGCAAAGGAAAAATCGCTGGCATCCGTGCAAATCAACTTGCGGCAGCAAATGGAAGAAGGCCTGCGCAAAAGTATCGACGAAATCATGAATGCGCCGCTTACCGCTTCGGTGCGACGACCAAGGGTGGCGTTAAGCGACAGTTTGCAACGGGAATATTTTCGATTGGATACGACCAAAGTGGAGGTGCCGGAGACCGTAGGGCAAATCAACATTGAATGAGTGATCGAGTAAGAATGTAAGGTTCGATCCGGCAACTCCAACACCCTTTCGATATTCGGCTCCCGGTAAATAACCGGGTAAAAGTTTTATATGATGGTAATTTATCAATAAACCGACCGGTCGGTTTATTGAGTCATCCAATAAAAATACTCCTCGACAGAAAATACAAATTATATACTGTGGAAAAGGTAAATTACTTACTCGTAAAAATATCGCTACATGGGCTGTCTAATTGTAAATGCTTTCCTTTTTCGGTGGTATAATCATAAACGAAATGAAGTGAATTATCGGCTGCATCGGGATGAACCATGTAATAAAGCGTCAGCTTGCACCGATTTTTCGGTTGAAAAACCTTAGAGGTTGTCTAAATTTCTCTAGTTAACATAATAAAATATTGGTTATCAATTAATTAAATTGTTTGTTGAAATTTTTTCGTATCTTTATGATTATCAGCCAAATAATCGAAAGGTGAAAGTTTATCCAACAGACTTAACCGACAGCCAATGGTCAAAGATAGAAAAGTTCTTTACAATGAGAAAACGCAAGCACAGCCTGCGTAAAATAGTGAATGCCCTGCTTTATATCACAAAATCAGGGATACAATGGCGTTTGCTTCCCCTGGATTATCCCAACTGGAAATTAGTCTATTACTATTTTCGCCGCTGGACATCGGAGGGCTTGATAGAAGCAATACATGATTCATTGCGTTCTTATTGCCGTAGACGAGCAGGCAGGAATGAAAGTCCCAGTTTGGGCTTATTGAATAGCCAGAGTGTGAAAATCTCCTGCATTAGCTCAGATAAAGGATATGAGGCGGCAAAGAAGGTAACAGGCAGGAAACGTCATATCGTAACCGATACCATGGGTTTTATACCGGCCATTGTAATACACAATGCCAATATACAGGATAGAACCGGAGCCAGGCTGGTTTTGAAAGAATTGCAGTATAAATATCCTTTATTGAAAAAGATTTTGGCTGATGGAGGATATAAAGATACACTGGTCGAATGGATAATGTCCGTTTTTGGCCGGACATTGGAAATTGTTTCAAAGGTTGCCGGACTTGCTGCTTTTTCGGTGATTCCCAAGAGATGGGTGGTGGAAAGAACTTTTGGCTGGTTTAATTTTAACAGGAGGCTTGCAAAAGATTATGAAGCCATAACAAAAGCAGTGTCGCATTTGTCCATTTAGCCATGATTAGAATGATGCTTAATAGAAGCAATTATATAAAGTATAGTATATTTTTACAATATAAAAGATTAATTTGTATCTTTGTGAAAAAAATATGTCAAAGGAACGTATATCGGTGGTTTCGGATTTATCAATGATCAAATCACAACTGCGTAAAGACGAGAAATTTT
>JAVBNP010000155.1:0-30156 GCA_031551455.1 Bacteroidales bacterium
AACAGACGTTTTCTTTTGTTAAAGGATTCGATGAATACTTTCAAAATGTACTGACGGGTAATTGGCGTTACCCGAAAAAATCGAACAATGATTAATTTATGAGATTCGTATTTGTTCTGTTCCTCAAATCTCATACCAAACGGTATGGAAAATCGATTATAAACTATATTAATGTCTAATATTCGGCGAAAAAGATAAACTTTTCCAATTCATCGGATTGTTTATGAAATACATACGTAAATTGCTCGAATTGATCCTCAAAGAAACGGATTCAATGTTTTATGACAAATTCAAGTTATTCCGATTCTTCGATATCCGTTTCCGTAATCGTTAATTTTTTCCCGAATCGTTTGTTCGACAAAAATCGATACGTTGAGCTGTCGTTTGTTTTAACAACGGTTTCATTGTCTTTCGTTTCGAAAAAGATTGTTTTGTTCGGTTCCGAGGCTTTGATATACGCCATCAGTACAAATGCTTTTTCCGTTCCGTCGCCGAGTCCGAAATTCCAGACTTCATCCGGTTGCGCCAAACGATCGCCTTCGTATATCGATTCACCGGGCATGGCAATCAATGTATTGTACGCTTCGTCAATCGACTTTCCTTTCAATTCTTCCAAGCACACGGGATTTCTTTCGAGAGCCGCTTTTACGAAAGGGATCCAACTGATGCCGTCCATTTTTCGGTAAGCATACCAAGCAAGCCGCGCAAATTCGTTTTGTTCGGACATTTCCGTAATGTGCGTCAAGATATCTTCGCGACTTTGTTCCGTGGTTAACCGTAATACGGGCATTTTCGTAAATTCTTTATCGTCGTCGGGAAGGTGCGGTTCCGTATGTATGAATGTGCTCATTTCGTCGAACATGTTGCGCATGCGTTCGCAACGTTCCGGCAGAATATGATCCAAAAAATAATTTTTCTTTTCGTCGAAACTCAAATCAAGGTTCTTGTTCAGATAATCTTCGAAGTCGTTGATGATGATTTTTCCTTCCTTGGGGGCAAAATAAAAATCGCGCGGGTCTATTTCTTCAAATAACGATTTACGACTGTCGTTCGTAAATTTGTTTTTGCCGGAATGCTCGTAACTGAATATCGTTCGCAACTCGATAAAACATTCTTTGTTATTTCGGATGTGTTTGTATTGGAAACAATCCCAAAATTCGTTTTTCGTCCGCAAAAAATTGATGAATACCTCAAACGTAAAATCTGTTGTCAGAAAATCGCATAAACTTTTTCGAAAATCTTTGTATGCGGTCGGATCAATGGTTGCTTTTTTATACAACGTATGGATACAGCCCGTCAAATGCGACACAATGGTTATTTTTTCGTTTTCGATGGCGCGTCGGGCTTTGGCCGATAGTTCCGTTCCGTTATACCACATCGTTTTGGTTACGATGCGTCGATTGTTCGTTAATATGCCGTCGCGTTCGGTGATAAAATTTTGAGAATGCAACGGAGTGGCTATGAGGAATATTTTTTCCAACGGAATACGTCCCACGATAAACATGGCCGCCGCGTAAAGCGACGATAACGACACGCATTCGCCGGCTCCGACGGTGAAGCCGTCTTTGTGGCGAAAGGCCGCCATGGCTTCCACGGTTTCGGTTTTCCAATAAGGGATGGTATCGTTGGTGTATTTATCCAATCCGAAATGTCGGCGAATATCGATATCGAAATAATACTTATCCCCCTCGTACCCGAACAATGCGTTGCTTTTGCTTAAACTTTCGGCATCCACGAAATCGGCAAAACGCGCCATTTCTTTCTTCTTATCGGTAAGCCCCCATGTGTCCAAATCGAGATTGAACGAGAAATGATCCATGATGTATTGCTTAACGCGATTGATCTTATACGTGAAGGATTTTTTCTCGATGTTTACGAACCACGGATCGTCCCGCCATTTCCATATTTCGGGCGACATAATGTTAGCCAATACCAAGGAATAGAAAAGTTCGGGAAATATGAATATTTCCATATCGGACAACGTATATGCCGACGAATATTTTTCCGAATCTTCGGCGTTGAGTTTTTGAAAAGCCATATAAAAATTGTTTAATCGGAGACAAAAATAGAAAATTATGTCGACTTTCCCGTTCGGACCAAATCGGTACTCTTTGGTATTGCCTTTCCGGATCGGTTTGTCGAGCAATATTTTAAAGGTACATGGATGCTTTTGAGTATGATCGAAAACAAATTTCGAGCGAACTCGGGTTCTTTTCCGCAATACCAAACATGATAAACAATCGAGCCGTCGTGTTTGTTTGGCGTACATACCCTCGGACACTCAAGTTACGAGAAACAATTACGAATAAAACGGTTAAAACCTATCGGGTTTTCAAAACCCGATAGGTTTGTTGCGGAATCACTAAAAACCGGGAATAACAGGAAATCTTATTATCGATAAAAGATGACAATTGTTGCTTTCCGCGTCGTAATCATGATTACGGCGATTTCAACGTTTTTCGTGTCGATGTTTCGCAAAAGCATTGACATGCGCAACCGTCAAATGAAATTTTTCTCGATGTATTGTTGAAATGCTTCTCGGTATTGTTCTCCGACCGGAATGTAAACGTCTTTATCGAAAACGATACGGTTGCGTTTTATAATGTTGATTTTATTTAAGTTGACAATAAAGGAACGATGAACGCGCATAAATTGATGCGGCGGAAGTTTTTCTTCCAACGCTTTCATGCTTAACAACGTCATGATCGGTTTGCCTTCCGTCGGATGAATGCGCACGTATTCGCGCATCCCTTCGATGTATTTGATTTCGTTAAAACGGATGCGGACGATGCGGTATTCGGATTTAACGAACAGCCCTTCGTCATTTCCCGACAATGTTTCGGTCGGAAGTCGTTTCACATCCCGCATTTTTTGGGCTTTATTCGCCGCTTTCAGAAAATCGGGATAACTGATCGGTTTCAGAAGATAATCCACCGCGTCTGCACGGAATCCTTCAAGCGCATATTGACTGTACGCTGTCGTAAACACCACCATGGGCGGACGATCCAACGACTTGATCAGTTCCAATCCATTTAACCCCGGCATATTAATATCGGCAAAAAGCAAATCGGGATCAAATTCGCGGATTTTCTCCGTTGCATCGAAAGCATCTTTACAACCGGCAGCCAACTCCAAAAAAGGCGTTTTTTCGATGTAGGAACACATCTGCTTGAGCGCCAGAGGCTCGTCATCTATGGCAATGCAACGTAAACTTGTCATACGGGTATTTTCAAATATATTTCGTATGCATCGTCCGAGGATCGAATTTCCAAGATATAATCGTTTTTATAGATCAAGTCGAGCCTTTTTCGCACATTTTCGAGTCCGATACCGGAAGCCTCACCCATATCAAACACAATGCCCGATTTATTGTTGCGAACGGTAAAAACCAACCGGTCGTTTTCGCGTACAAATCGGATTTGAATCAGCGAATGGACATGCAAATCGACTCCGTACTTGAACGCATTTTCGATAAAGGATAAAAACAGGAACGAAGGAACGGTTATCGCTTCCGTATCGGCGGGATATTCCGTTTCAACCGTCAAGGTGTTTTCATCATAGCGCAAACGCATCAATTCAATATAGCTTTCGATAAATTCGACTTCTTTTTTCAAAGAAACCTTTTGTATGTCGGCTTCGTAGAGCAGATAGCGCATCAGACGCGAAAGCTTGATGACGGCATCTTTGGCTTCTTCGGTATCAATGTCGATCAACGCATGAATATTGTTGAGCGTATTCATGAGAAAATGCGGACTGATTTGATGTTTCAAGAATGCCAATTCGGTGTAAAGATAATGACGTTCTCTTTCGGCCTGTCGTACCCGTTCTTCGTTCCAGCGGACAAAAGACTTGATTCCCGTATTGAACCCGATGAGCAAAAAAGAAACAATGGCCAATCCGAAATTGAACCCGTGATGGAGCGGTTTGTTCGGACCGAATCCGTCGTGTCGCGGTGGTCGGCCTGCCGGCGGAAACATTTTATCGGGCGGCGGACCCGAGTCGTGCATGTGATCAAACGGAGCGCGGACGGACCGGGTCAAATCAAAAAGAAGATCAGACAGATAAACCACCGCAATTACCATCAAAATACAGGTCAGAAAATAAATCGGATATTTTTCTTTGAACAGCAATTTGGGTACCAACAGGTAATTATTGATCAAAAAAACCGCCACGAAAGGCGACAATCGTACCCAATCGGTCAATACCGCTTTTATTCCCGCGTTGGTAAAAATGCCCGAGAAAAAGGGAACGCATAATGCCGTAATCAGCACAATGGCATAGAGTGAAACTTCAAAAAAGTGTATGCGTTGAATTTTATTCATAACGGAAAATGATTACAAAAATATCGATTAATGTTTAAATAAGTGTTCGATATCGTATCCGAATATTTTGTGATTTTCTGCGATTTTTTCGCGATTCGTTATTTCGGAAAAAAGAAATGAAGGATTTCGGAGACGAATATCTTTTTGCGAAAATTCAAGTTGAGTTTAATGGGGAACCCGATTCATACAGAATTCGAATCGGTTCCCCCGTAAGCATTTCGGTTATCTTCCGCCGGGACCGCCCGGGCCGGTGTTGGTATTTCCCACGGAAGTCACCATGGAAGAGATGGTAAACGTGGTAGCCGATGTTCCGCCGCTGCTCGTTGCGTCGCTGTACAGACCGTGAAATTCGCTTCCGCCCGATACACTTCCGCCTTTGTAAATGGTGTACGAACCATCGGTAAGCATTGCCGACGTAAACACAAGCGTCATATTGCTTGAATAGGCTCTCGGCAGTTTGAGCGTCAATACTTCGGCGCCGGTTGACGATATAACATAAATCAATTGTCCCGAAGAAAATCCCGATGTTCCCCAAATTACCGATCGCTGTTTGCAGACGTTCGATGTGGGTTTACTTGTCGAACCGCCGACACCCACGGCAGTTCCGCCGGTAATGGAAAACGTATTGTTGTCGCAATCGAAACCATCTTCGGGCGAGTTGGTACCGGACGACACGATGAGACCTCCCGCAATGGTAAGCGTTCCGTTGGAGTCAATGCCGTCGTTCCCGCTGCTGTACGAATATACCTCGCCGCCATTGATGGCGATATGTTTGCTTGCATTAATTCCGTCGTCGTAAGCTTCTATTTCCGTACGTCCTCCGTTGATGGTCAACGTCGCCTTGCTTTCCAACCCTTCGGCGCCATCCTTGGACGTCTTGATGGTGATCGTTCCCGAATTCACCGTCATATTGCCTTTGCTTTTAACCGCTTTCGCCGACGAATCGAGCCTTCCGGATTTGAAAATAGCCCCGGAAGTTGTAATTATCGTTGTCCCCCCGTTGAATGTCATCGTTCCATCCACATTGATGCCCTTACCGGCGCTTCCCGTAGAGGTGATGGTAAGCAGACAATTACCGGAAATGACCATATCGCCGTCGCACCGAACACCTGCCGGCGCTTTAATGTCAGCATCGGAACTGTCATAGTATGCACTGCCGGTGATCTTCAAATTGATGTTACCTCCCGCCAGCGTTGTATTGCCGGCGCTTTTCAATCCTTTACCACCTTGTCCGGAATTACTCACGTTAATCGTTCCTCCGTTAACCGTCACATAACCCTTTTCGCATTCCACACCGTCCGATTTAGCGTCAATCACCGTTAACGAACCGCCTTCCATCAAAAAATACTCGTTGCAATGGAATCCGTCTTTCACGGCATTATTTACCGTGAGGGATCCGTTATTGATTTGAATGTAATCGTCGCTGCACACGGCATGCTTGTGGTTGCCGTATACCAACAGGCTTCCGGCGCCGTCGAAAATCAATTGCCCTTCGCTGAACAATGTTGCTTTCATATCCTCACCCGTGATCATCGCATAAGTACCGCCGTCTACCAGCCGATTCGACGTTTTGTCGGTCAATGTCACGGATATTTTTTTACCCGACTGTATGTTGACAGCTGCTCCTTTCGAGTTCCGGATGTCGACGCCGTTGAATATCAGTCCTATCTTTTGATCACTGTATATTTTAAATGCACCTTCGGAAACCGTTCCCGACAACAAATAATTTATTTCGGTATTCGTTCCCGAGGATTTTACCGTGACGTACCCGCCTTCCACGCTCACCGTCACACCTTTGCTTTCGAAGGGATTGTCGATGATTGCCGTTGTGCCCGTATACGTGACGGTAACCGCGTTTTCAACGGAAATGTCCTGCGAATCGGTTTCAAAATCGTTGCCGGGAATTACCACCTCGCCCGTACCCTCTTCCGTGTATTCCGTACCGGAGGAATCATTGCTTGTTTTCAGACACGAAGCGACCGAAAATACCAGCATCAAGCAAAGCATCAATCCTAAAATGATTTTTGTATTCATCTGACTGTAATTTTATGATTAATTTTTTAATGTTCTTAATTCTATTTTTCAAATTTCGAAAATCCGCTTGGCGGATTTAAAATGAAAATGTATAACCGACGTTGATGATGTTGAATCTGTATTTTTGAGATACGAATACTTCGTTGTCGAGTTTATACCCCACGTCGAAACTGTGATGTTTGCCGATGTTGATATCGACGCCTGCGGCAAAACGATTTTTATAATAACTATCCAATTCGGAAAACAGGCGATTGTACAGTTCGAAGCTTGCGTAAGGGTTAACGGGCACTTTCGGGATGTTATATTTCAGCCCGAAGCGATTGCGCAACACCCAATTGTAATTGTCCGCGCCGACTTTTTTGGCAATTTCCTCGTCGCCCAATACGGTGGTTTGCAATCGGGGACGCCAACTCGCCGTGAAACGGGCATATTTGTAGGAACCCGTTGCTTGCAATATGAAGCGGTTGCGGTATACGAAAATATCTTTCTTCTGCTTTTTATCGGCAATCAACTCATAACCTGCACCGAATTTCACGTACTTATTCAACTTGTAACCGACGTCTGCCGAACCTCTGATTTGGTCGGTGGCGCCGATATCGTTTTTCCAACGATACTCCGCACCTGCGCCTATTGTCCATTTTTTGGACAATTTCGCCTCTATTCCCGCTTCGGTCCATAAGCGCCAATCGGTATTTTGGGCGAATAACGCAGCAGCGTTCGCCGACAATATAATGATGACAAGATACTTTTTCATGGTGTGTTCAAGAGTTTACAATAACGATTTTGTTCATTTTGCGACTAATATCGTTCATTGGTTTCGGCGGTATTGACATCGGCTCCTTTCGATACATACGATACGTTTAGTACCGCCGAATCTTTCAGAAAATCCACCGACCCGATCTCCACCTTGGTGATGATGAGTCCGAGGCGTTCCTCCAAGTCGGCTTTCAATTCGGTTTCGTGCCCCGATTTTATTAAGCGGATGTTGTCGTACACAATCGTTTTGACCGATATGTGTTTTTTGATCAAATTGCTCTCAAACAACCAACAAGCGCCGACGAATACGATATTGGCGAAAACCAATTCGGCATATCCGATCTTTTTATTGGCCAAAGCATTAATTACCGAAATGCCGATAATCACAAACAGGTAAGTCATTTCCTTAATGGGAATGGTGATGGTGCGGTAGCGGATGATGCCGAAAATGGCAAACAATCCCAATGCAAATCCCACTTGCAATTTGATGCTGTCCAACAGAAAAACCAAAAAGAATACCGTGATGCTGATCAAACTGAAGGTCATCAAGTAATCTTTACGCTGTGTCTTGCGATAGTAAAGGACATAGATGATGACGCCCGTCACCAGCAAATTAATCACGAGACGAATTACGAGATTGGCAAAATTCTCGGGAAGAATGGCGTAAACACCAAACAATTCATGTTCAATAAAGTCATTCATATTGAGTCTGGATAAATTTGGAAAAATTCGGTTTATATCGCTTATAGAGCAATCGATTGTTCAACAGAAGCATTCCCGTGCAATACTTACTCATACCGCCCGAGCGAAATCCGCCGGCACGTAGAAGCTCTCTGACAAGCGATTGTTCGATTTTGTCTTGTTTAAGCTCTATAATAGCCACTCGATCGTAAATAAGGGTACAAATTCCCGCGGGTGTGTGAAAATGCAGATTGAAATCGAGCGTCACTCGTTCCGTTCGTTCGTTGTTGACCAATGTAATGCGGTCGAAATTGTTGATCAATACGGGAGCTAATTCTTCTTTGCAAAACGGTGTTTGCGTGTCCAACCAATTTTCGGTTCCGCCGTCATTTTCCGCAAAAGGAATCCGCTGTTTGGAGGTTCGTCCCGCATTGCTTTTTTGTTTAACTTCGAGGAACCTCAAGCCGTTTTGCGAATAAAAGCGATCGCGAACTTTGTATCTCGGAAATCGACCGGTTACGTGCGTATGAAACATTTGTCGGTCGGCTGTGTCGTAATAGGTCGACTCGTAAGCGCCCACACGTTGCGAAGCGATTTCAAGGACGCGATAATCCCGACGAAGATTGAGCAATAAATAAGCGGCGTCCTCCGTCGGTAACACATACTTGGTATCCGTGCGGCGCATCAGTTTCACCGATTCCGTTTCCTCCAACGAAAGCGAATCGAATGAATCGAGAAGTGTTCGGATATCTTCGAAAGTCGTCATTTTTTGATTTTTATGGTGACGATTTTTGTTTTTATTTCAAAGATATTCCCCGTACCGGCCGTTTGAAAATAAATTCAACCAACGGGCGGTTTTTGTCAACGAACCGATTTTATTTCATATCGGAATATTTATATCCGGCAGCCGCGAATTTTTGTAAAAGGACTTTATGTCGTTTTTTCCGAGAAAATGGCGAAAGAATCGCAGAGTTTGAAATGCTCGATGAGGTTCGTTTTGATCTTGAGATTCGGATAAAGACTAAAAATATTTTTATTCCGTTCCGCCTCCCAGCGCCCGATATAGGTTCACCGTTGCCTGCAGCTGTTCCAACATGTCGTTTACTTGGCCGAGTTGTGCTTGCAACAGGTTTTGTTCGGCGGTGAGCACTTCCGTGTAGTTGGCTTCGCCCGCGATGAGCAGTTCCTTGGTATATTCCACGGCCGTTTTGAGCGATTCCACTTGTTTCGATCGGGTATCGTTCTTTCGGAGCGACGATCGGTAAGTATACAAAATGTCCGACACTTCTTTGCTTGCCGACAGTACCGATTGCTCGAAAGTGAGCAGCGCCTCTTCCTGTTGCGCTTTCGCCACTTTCAGCGAGCTTGTCAATTGTCCGCGGGCAAAAATCGGTTGCGTCATGCCGACCACAATGTTTGCAAGAATATTTTCGGGTTTGAAAAAATCGGTGATCGTAGCGGATGTGTAACCGATCATGGAGGCTGCCGACGACGATCCCAACGTGATGTTCGGATAGAAGGCAGCTCGCGCCGCATTGGTCAGTTCGAAAGCCGATCGAAAATTCAGTTCGGCTTGCTGCACGTCGGGACGCCGCGCCAACATTTGCGCGGGAACTCCGTGTTGAAGTTCCTCGGGAAGACTTTGCATGGCAAGCGTCGTGCGAACAACGCTATCGGGCTTGCGAACGATCATCAGGCAAAGAGAATTTTCCAATTGCCGTATTTGATTTTCGATGTCGGGGATGGTCGTTTGCGTACCGTACAACAACGCCCTGCTTTGCTCCACGGCGGCGGCGTTCAGCATTCCCGCGTCTTTCAAGGCTTGCATGGTAGCGGCGCTTTCTTCGAGCAATTTCACGGTTTCCTCGGTAATTCGCAATTGCTCGTCCATGGCCAACAACGTATAATATGTATTGGCAATGTTGGCGATCAAAGAGGTTTGCACCAAATTACGGTATGCATGCGTGTTCAGAAAACGGGCATATTGCGCTCTTTTTTGGCTGAAGAATTGCCCCCAAAGGTCTATTTCCCACGATACGACGGCCGACAAGGTAAATTGATCGCGCGGATAGCCCAACACTTTGGTTCCGTTGTTGCCCGTGCTCGTACGCGCTTCGGCCGCTTGTCCCGCCAAGGTTACGCTCGGGAAAAAAGCCGCGCGCGCCAATCCGAGATTCGCTTCGGCTTGTCGGATGCGTGTTACCGCGATGCGAAGATCGTAATTGTTTTTCAGCCCGCTGTCGATTAAAGCCGCAAGCGCCGCATCCGCAAAATATGTTCGCCACGGAATGTCGGCAATGGTGGTCGTATCCGTAGGATTCTCATTACGAAACAAACCTTGCGTGTCGTATTCGGGAGCGTGGTATTTATTGAAAATTCGGCAGGAGGAAAGCGTCATTACAAGCAATACCCAAAGAAATGACCTATTGGGTCTTAAAGACCCGATAGGTCTTAAATGCACGAAAAACCGATTTCGAGAAACAAACCTACCGGGTTTTTGAAACCCGGCAGGTTTTGCACCGAAAATAATATGGATAAACGAATTCATCATCAATCAAAAAATCATTGATTATCTGTTTTTTTCGGTTTGCTTACTTGATCCTGCAACCATTGGAAAATCATGTATAAAGTGGGTATCACCAAAACGCCGAACAATGTTCCGATAAGCATGCCGCCGATGGCGCTGATACCGATGGAACGATTGCCCACCGCTCCCGCTCCCGTGGCCAACGCCAACGGCAACAATCCGAAAATAAAGGCAAACGAGGTCATCAATATGGGACGCAAACGTGCCGTTGCTCCGTTGATAGCGGCTTCGACAATGCTCATCCCCTCGCGTCGCCGTTGAAGCGCATATTCCACAATCAAAATCGCATTCTTGGACAAGAGTCCGATCAACATGATCATCGAAATCTGCACATAAATGTTGTTTACGATGCCGCTCCCGTTCATCAGCGCAATGAAAATGAAGATGAAAACGCCCGAAAGCCCCACGGGCAAAGAAAGTATCACGGCAAGCGGTATGATGTAGCTTTCGTACAGTGCCGACAGCAATAAATACACGAAAACCAAGCACACGGCAAAGATAACGGCCACCTGCCCGCCGCTCTTCACTTCCTCGCGGCTTATTCCCGAATAATCGTACGAATAACCGTCGGGAAGCGTTTCGGCGGTCATATCCTTCACGATCTCGATAACGTCGCCCGTGCTGTACCCTTTCGTGAAATCGGGGATAATGGTCACATCCATTGAAGTATACATATTGAAACGGCTCAACGATTGAGGGCCGGTAATATCCTTGAACGTCAAAAATTCCGTAACGGGCGCCGGCTCGCCGCTTGCCGTCCGCACGAATATGCTTTTCAGGTCTTCGAACTTCGAACGATATTCCGGCGCGGCCTGCACCATCACGCGGAACTGTTTCCCGTAAAGGTTGAAATTCGACACGTACATGCTGCCGACGTATGCCTGCAAAGCGCCCATCACCGAGGAAAGCGTCAACCCCGCATCCTTTATTTTCGCAACGTTCGCTTCCGTCATCTTTTGCGGGAAATTGGGATTAAATGTGGTCATGGACATCATCACTTCCTTTTGCCGGTTCAGTTTTGTGAGGAATTGATTGGTGATGCCGAAAAATTTTTGAATATCGCCGCCTGTCCGATCCTGCATCTGCATCGTTACGCCGTTGCTGATGCCGAAACCTTGCAAGGTCGGGTTGCCCATGAACAGGAACGAAGCTCCGTGAATCGTGTCGGTGGCCTGTTTCATGTAGGCCGTAATATCATTGATCGTTATCTTGCGTTCTTTCCACGGGTCCATTTTAATCATTACAGTGGCGAAAGAGCTTCCGAGACCGCTCATGAAGTTGACACCCGTGATGTTAAGTACGTGTTGCACGTGGGGCGCTTTTTCGGCGATCTTTACCACATGTCTTATCAACGAATCGGTTCGTTCGAGCGATGCTCCCGGCGGCAACGTCACCATACCCAGCACTCCGCCGCCGTCCTCCTGCGGAACAAAGCCCGAAGGAATCGTCCGCAACAGAAAAACCATGACGGTTGCGGCAATGCCGATAACGAGCAATGCGATCCAACGATGCGCGGTTTTCCCGAGAAAACCCAATGTCGACTTGTATTTGCTGACGGTTGCGTTGAATCCTACATTGAAATAATAATAGAATCGCCGCAAAAAGCTTTTCTTTTCCGCGTGCGGCTTCAAAAACAAGGCGCATAATGCGGGACTCAACGTTAAAGCGTTGACAGCCGATATAACGATGGCGATGGCCAAGGTTAGCCCAAATTGCTTGAAGAAGACGCCGCTTGTGCCGCCAATAAAACTTACGGGTATGAATACGGCCGACATTACCAGCGTGATAGACACAATGGCGGGTGCGATTTCTTGTATGGCCGTATATGTGGCATTTTTCGGATCTTTTTCGCCCGCGTCGAGTTTTGCATGAACGGCTTCCACCACCACGATCGCATCGTCCACCACAATGCCGATGGCCAATACCAGCGCAAAAAGCGTCAAGAGATTAATCGAAAAGCCGAGCAGCAGCAGGAAAAAGAATGTTCCGACAATCGCCACGGGTACGGCAATGGCGGGAATGATGGTCGACCGAATATCCTGCAAAAAGATAAATACCACGATGAATACCAATATAAAGGCTTCGACCAATGTGTGGATGACTTTTCGAATGGATTCGGAAAGAAATTCGTTGGCGTCGTTCACGTAAGTTATCTTCAGCCCGGGCGGAAAATCAGCGGAAGCTGCGGCCAACTCCGTCTTGATGTCGTCGATAACCTGTTGCGTGTTCGATCCCGCGGTTTGGCTCACTCCGATAGCAACCGCCGGCATATCGTCCATTTGGGTGAATACGGAGTAGTTCAGCGAACCGAGTTCCGTATCGGCCACATCCTTCACCCGCAGAACATTCCCGTTTTGCGAACGAATGATGATGTTGCCGAACTCCTCGGCGGTTTTCAATCGACCCGTATATTTTATCGTATATTGAAACGTTTGGTTATCGTTTTGTCCCAATTGCCCCGGCGCCGCATCGATATTTTGATCCTTCAACGCGGCAATCAAATCGTCGGACGTGATCTTATACGAAGCCATCACATCGGGTTTGAGCCAAATACGCATCGAATAATCCATGGCTCCGTACACATTGGCGTATCCGACACCCTTTACGCGTTGTATCTGCGGTATAATGTTGATGTTGGCGTAATTTTGGATGAATCGACCGTCATAATCCGGATTATTCGACGACAAAGCAATCATCAATATCGTGCTGCTCTGCTGTTTTTTCACGGTCACGCCCGTTTGCACCACTTCGGGCGGCAACAAAGGCGTGGCTGTCGCCGCAAGGTTTTGCACGTTCACCGCGGCAATGTCCGGATTGATGCCTTTTTCGAAAAAGACGGTAATTCGCGCCGACCCGTCATTCGACGAAGTAGAAGTCATGTACGTCATGCCTTCCACGCCGTTGATTTGCTGTTCGAGCGGAACCACCACGTTGTTCATGATCACATCCGCATTGGCACCCGGATATGTAGCCGAAACCACCACCGTGGGCGGAGCAATGTCGGGATATTGTTCCACGGGCAATGTTGCGAGCCCGATGATTCCCAAGACGACAAAGATGATGGAAATCACCGTAGATAACACGGGGCGATCGATAAACGTTTTCAGCATGCAGAGAAAAATGATGTCCGAAGAATCAAAATTTTTCGGGACTGATTTGTAATGGTTATTAACACCGGGAGATGTGAAATGTTAACCGGTCGGATAAACAAAGTAACAGTTGTTAATATATCGA
This sequence comes from Bacteroidales bacterium, assembly GCA_031551455.1. Taxonomy (GTDB): domain Bacteria; phylum Bacteroidota; class Bacteroidia; order Bacteroidales; family UBA4181; genus JAIRLS01. The sequence continues at coordinate 13,615 of JAVBNP010000155.1, forward strand.
CGTTCCGACCTTTACCGCAAATTATCGACATCCTTTTTCCGTCGGGGAAAATCGGATTTTCATCGAAAAGTATCGGGTTTTGATGGAATAAATATTTTCCGCGGTGGTACACGGATATATTTTTGTCGTAAATCATTAAGAATATATTATCATGAATACCCGGCAAAGTCTATCGAAAATCGGATTATATGCAAAAGCGATTGCAACAATCAAAAACTTCAAAAAAAGTATCAAGAAAGCGCTCGATATGTTTCTGTATGTGTGCATTTTGGCAGGCATATCGTTGAGATACGACAATTCTGTCATTTAAAAATTAAATGATTTCAAACCGATTGAATTACCGCATCTTTATTTTTTTGCCGTTTGTCAATGTCGATACACCATCGGTGACAATCTTGTCGTCTTGCGCAAGTCCGTCCGTGACGGCATAACTCAATCCGTCGGGCATGGGCAACGCCGTGACGGCCTTTTGCACCACCGAGTCGCCTTGAACCTTATACACCAATATTTTATCCTGCCGATTAAATGTCGCTTTCTGCGGTATCACCAACACACCGTGCAATGTTTTCGGTATGGAAATTTTTCCGCTCAATCCGCTTCGCAATAATCCGTGCGGATTGGGAAACTCCGCACGGAAACTTGCCGAACCCGTCGATACATCCAGCACGCCCGCAATGGTTTCTATTTTACCTTTTTCGGGATATATCGAACCATCGGCCAATATCAACGTTATCGGCGGCATGTGTTTGATGATGTCGGCTTGCGATCTTCCTTCGATGGTGGTCAACAATTGCATCAACTCCTTCTCGTTCAACGAGAAATAAGCATATACTTTGCTGATGTTGGCCACTGTGGTCAAAGTGTTGGTGCTGTTCACCAAACTGCCTTGCCGATAAGGAATTACTCCCACAATTCCGTCGACGGGAGCGGTAACCAACGTCCACGAACGAGTTTCCAACGCATTTTTCAGATCGGCGCGCGCCTGTTGTTGCACCGCCACTGCCGACTCGTAAGCATTTTCGAGTGATTGCAATTGCACGTTGCTCACAATGTTTTTTTCGGCCAACGGTCGTATCCTGTCCACGTTCAATTTGGCGATGTTGACTTGCGCTTCGGCGCTTGTTACGGCCGCTTTGGCTGTCGCCACATCCTGATCGGATTTCGGGGAATTGATCTTGAACAACGGCTCTCCTTTTTTGACAACCGACCCTTCATCGATATAAATAGCTTCGATAAACCCGTCGACACGCGGACGTATCTCGATATCTTCTTTCCCGCGGATCACCACGGGATATACCGATTCAAGTGCGGCGTCCTGTTTGTTTAACGCGATGACCGGGTATTCCTGAGGCGCCGCATGTTGATCTTTCCCCGTATTTTCCCGCTTATGCCCGCACGAGGTTACGATCAATACAACCGTTATGCTTCGAATGATTTTGTCGATGAATTTCATAGATTACAAATTACTTTTCCGAAAACAAGCGAGATAATGAAATGTTTGGAAAAACCGACACGGAAAAATTGGTCCAGGTTATCCGGTTTTCCCGTGTATTCAACGAAGAGTTGATAATGTACTTCCGTATCAAACAATAATATACGAAATTTGTTATAGTACTTTAAAAATCGATTTACGATGAAGATTTGTCAGATATCGAGGTACGATATCGGATTTGTCATGCTGCGGGTAATCCGGCAAAAAACACGAAAATCGTTTTAATATGTTTGGTTTAGCGGTTCCGGGATGTTGTCGTTTCGAATTGTCCCGGAATCTTTTATCCGAAATTTCTTATGGAAAACATTGAGAGGAGCGCAATTACGGATCAAGTAACCGGTTCGATTGCACAGGGGGAGAAAGAGAATCATATTTCGGATCACCGGAAGAAGAAGGTTTCGAAAGGGATTATGTCGACAAAAACGTTGAATAGCCTTTTTGCACAAGGGAGAGAAGTGGTATTGTATGTGGTGAATGACGATCGGATGACCGTTGAGGCAATTTCGGCCGGACTTTCCACATACGGATATTCTTCCGAAGAATTCACTTCGGGCGAACGTTCGCTTCGGGAAATTATGTATGTCGATGATGTTTCGGCCGTAACCGCTTACATCAATAATCAATTGAACAAAAAGGCGACAACGTTTGATTTGGATTATCGGATCGTATGCAAAGACGGCAACCCCGTATGGGTCACGTGTATTATGCTGCCCGAGTACGGTACGGATGGCAAAGCAACCCGATTTTTGATTAAAATCAAAGACATAAGCCAACGAGTACAACATGCGGAGAAATTGCGAGATACCAACGAAAATCTGCTTGTAACGCTCAAAAGTATCGGCGAGGCGGTAGTCTTAATCGATACCGAAGGGCGCATTGATCGTTTGAATGCCGCAGCCGAAAGGTTAGTGGGTATTATTAACTTGAAAGCCGGGCGCAAACGATTGGACGAGGTGATTCAATTCAGTTGCTCGGCGGATTTTTCCGTTCCGGTCAATCCGTTGAACATGATAACGGGAACCCGTAAATCGGTGCAATTTGATGAAATATTCATGCGGAGTGCTACCGGTAATCGGTTATTCCGTGTTTCGTGCAACATATCGTCCATTTATGTCGGGAAAAACAAAAATAATCTGACGGGTTATGTGTTGGTGGTGAAGGATCTCACCGATATATACGGCATGTGGCAAACCGTAAGGGAAAGCGAAAGCACGATGCGCGGCATTTTCGATCATTCGGTGGATGGAATCGTGCTTGCCGACGATAACGGTCTTATCGTGGAATGGAGTTGCGGATATGAGCGAATTACCGGAATACCCAAGGACGAAGCAATAGGAAAATATTTGTGGGAAGCGGCATTAATCATGCTTCCCGTCGAACAGCAGACGGAAAAGAAATATGCGGAATTGCAACATGGATTAAAATCGGTCACGGCCGCCATGCAACCGAAAATGATTACTCGTCATGTGGTCCATCAACAAACGGGAGAACACAAGATACTTCATGTCCTGTATTTTCCCGTGAATGTTCCCGGAAAGACGATGACAGGCGCCATTGCTCGCGATGTTACCGATTTGGAAAACACGCGTAAAAAACTTCTCGCCGAAAAAAGTCGATTACAAGCATTGGGCGATCATTTCCTTAACGGATGCCTGTTTCGTTTTGAGACGAATGAAATAACAAAACGGATATCGTTTTCGTATTTGAGCAAGACATGGGAAAAAATGACCAATATCGGCGTTGAGGATACTTTGAAAGACATTAATCTTCTTTTTTCGAAAATTCACCCCGACGATCTGAAGCGATTGGTATCGGGAATTTGGGATACATCGGGAATACCGGATGATCTGGTTTCGGAAATACGTTTTTTTTACGATAAAAACGATATGCGGTGGTTCCGAATATCCGCACACCGATGGTACGAGAACGGAAATATGATTTTCGACGGTTTCATCCTCGATATTACTGCTCGTAAGGATATCGAAACGGAATTGGCCGTTTATCGGGAAGGATTGCAACAATTAGTCAAAGAACGGACGAAAGAACTCGAAATCGTCAATGAAAAATTGAAACAATATCGGACGCAACGGGACCGATCAGCCGCAATTAATTCCGGCGAATCGGTCGCGGGAAAAGACCGGTTGGTTTCGCTCAGTAATAACTTGCCGGGCGGAGTAATCTATCAAATGACGGATGAAGGTCCGGATAATACTCGGTTTACTTACGTCAGCGCCTATTTTCCGAAAATTTTCGGAATTGATGCGGAAGACGTAATGGCCGACAGCGGCTTGTTTTATTCGACCATTCATCCCGAAGATCGTCGTCGGCTCGAAGAATATTATATCGGTTCGGAAAAGCGCGACAACATGGACATGGTGTATCGAATTTATTGCAAATCGGGAGAGTGTAAATGGATACACATGCGGGCCGGTTGTCATTCGGGAGAGGACGGCATGCGCGTTTGGGACGGGTTCATGATTGACGTGACCGCCCGTAAAAATGCCGAAGACGCTTTACGTCAATCCGAAGAAATGTACCGTCAATTAGCGGCGGCATCGCCTGCTGCCATTGTGGTATGCAACCCCGAAAAAGAAATTCGCTTTGTTTCGCCCGTGGCGATGGAACTGTTCGGCATCGATAAAAATGCAGGAACTGATACGTTGAATCTGATGAGCCGAATTCATCCGAACGATTATCGACAAGTTTCCGATCTGTTCGAGAAGCTCGAAAGAGAAAGCGTTATCTTTTTACCGCAAATTTTGATGATCCGTAAAGACGGCTCCGAGTTTTTCGCCGAGATATCCGGGGCATCGGTCAAAGATTCCGCCGGCAACGCGATATCCGTCATTATGGTGATACGCGACATCACCCTGCGGAGAAAAAACGAAGCGGAACTCGTTCTCGCAAAGGAAAAAGCCGAAGAATCCGATAAATTGAAATCCGCTTTTTTGGCCAACATGTCACACGAAATACGAACTCCGATCAACGGTATCGTCGGTTTTCTCGATATACTCGCTTCCGATAAGTTGCCGGCCAAACGCAAGGAAGCGTACATTAATGTGATTAAGAACAGCAGTATTCAGTTGGTCAGACTGATAGACGACATCATTGACATCGCCAAAATAGAGGCCGAACAGATGACCATTCGTCCCGTTCCGTTTCGGATTAACGAATTAATGAGCGAATTGCAGGTATTATTTGAAAATTTGCTGCAAACCAAAAATAAAAATCGCGTGGCTTTGGTGCTCGACGACAGTCGTTTTATCGATTCCTGCGTTACGTTTATCGATCCGATGCGATTGCGGCAAATACTCGGCAACCTAATCGGTAATGCGATCAAATTTACCGAAAAAGGATATATTCGTATCGGGTACGAACAATCCGCTCCCGACATGTTGGAATTTAAGGTGGAGGACTCGGGCATCGGCATGGCTCCCGATCGATTGGAAATTATTTTTGAACGTTTTAAACAAGCGGAGTTGACTACCGGGCAACGGTACGGAGGTACTGGTCTCGGATTACCCATTTCACGAAGTCTTGCACGGTTGATGGGCGGCGATATGCATGTCGAATCGACGGAAGAAGTCGGTTCAACCTTTCGCTTTACCGTTTCCTATTTGCCCGTTTCTCCCGAAGACGAACGTATTTTCGAAAATGAATTGCCCGAGAAAAAACCGTTATCCGATAAACCGTTCAAGGACAAAACGGTTTTGGTGGTTGAATCGGGAATTATGAAATACCGATATTACGAAAAATTGCTTTCCGAGTCGGGAGCATCTACCGCTCAAGCTGTCGATTTTCGGTATCGACCGAATCCGAACGGTCGTATTGATGCGATAATGGTTGATGCATCGACATTCGATAATTTGACCGATGAAGAAATCCGACAAATCAATTTCGATTATGTTGACTTACCAATGATATTGATCGTACCCGACCAAAACGATGCCCGCCGTCGAATGATTCGTACCGATAAAAATACCATCGTGCTTACCGAGCCGCTAAATTATCGGAATTTAACGGAAGCGTTGGAAAGATGCTTCGGGCAATAACCAGCATTTCGGAATTTTGTTTTCTGATCTAAATTATTTTCAATGTTTTGTTTTTTAGCATTTAAACATGTCATGTATTTTATAATCAATACGTTAATAAGCAATTGGGCTTTCAAAACCCGATAGGTTTTACATAAAACGAATGTTGAGTTTCCCTCTTGTGTTTTTATGGATACATGTAAAAATTACAGACATAATCTTCATTTTCGAAGTATTTCCAAAATGTTTTTGTCCCGAAATATGATCTTGGAAACGTATTTCAAGACAAACGCCCCCGACGAATAAACTTTTGTGTATTTTTGCAGGTGAATGTTACTTGACAAAATATTGCATTTGAAAAAATATGCAATATTCCGATTTTTATCATTTTACAATGATTATATGTGAATGAAACAAAAGATTTATGTCCCGGTGTTCGGATTAACGGTTGTATTGGCCTTTCTCATATCAGACTTGGTTTGGTTAAACGACGGATATCGTTCCGCTGTATCGAGTTATCGACAAACGATAAACCAATCGTTGGTTCAAGCAAAGGATGTGGAGTTGAGGATGCGTATACTTTCTCTCGGTGAAAAGTATACAACATGGTATACTCCTCCTGTTGATACCTCGGCGTTTGTCATCAAAACAGTACAAACACCCGATACAATATTTAAAGTTCGTGTCAGAAAAGATGATCCGACCGCCACACCGAAAATTCAGCAGTATATACTGAGTGAATTTTTACCACTGAATGTGACTCATGCGGACAGTCTGTTTAAGCAAGCCATGCTTGAAAAATTGTTGCCGGTAAAAGAGAGCTATGCGGAATATTTAGACTTGAAAAAGAATATCGTACTCGCCGGCAACGGTCCCGAAACCGAGTCGTCGGGCTACCTCGAATCCGACATTGACACCTTGGATATTCTGAAAACGATCGGCGTAAAGATATATGTGAACGTTCCCGTAACCGAAATAATCAAACCATTGATCCCTCAGTTGATCATTTCGGCAATGTTGATTATTTTGGCATTGGGTTGTCTTTTCATGTTATACCAGACTGTTACTGCCAACAACAAACGCTAAGTCTCATATAATTAACAAATTAAACAACTTGTCGGGTTTTCATAACCCGATAGGTCCTACGCAAAAAATGTTAATACGAATAATTCGGGCTAAAATTTCACGTCAAAACCATAAGAAGGCAGCTCAACATTCGAGCTGCCTTCTTATGGTTTTGACGTGAAATGCATGGAATTTGTATCAAAGATATCAATCAATTCTCACTCTGGTCGACCTGCTTCCGCAAAGCATATCTCCGCTTCCTGCGCATCCTCCTTCCAAACCTTCGCCTTGCGCCAAAGCTTCGGTATTGGTTAAATACAACTCTTCAATCGTACCGGAGCCAAACGTCGGATTTACTTTTAGTGCGGTTATCGATACGCACGTCAAAAACAGAGTTCCCCCGATGATCAGTTTCAATTTTTTCATGTCTGATGATTTTATTGGTGTTAATGGATTATTGATGTGTGTTTTATTACTTGTTTATCGTTGAAAATTGTTAACAAATAAATTGAATCGAACTCGGAGAATCAATTGATGAATCACGGCATTATGTTTTAGCCGTTATTTCAGACAAAATTAATCAATAAATAAGTTTTTTTCGCAACGAAAACGTTTTTTCGGAAATGTTTTTCCGAAAAATGACGTCGAATACATGAACTTTATTTACTTTTGTGGAACAAATAAGTTTCTCCGCAAGAATTTGAAATTGAGAAAAATGCGCAATATTTCGGTTTTTATCATTTATCAATGAACATACACATATGAAGCAAAAAATATATGTTCCTCTGTTCGGATCGATAATCATATTGGTCCTGCTCATATCGAATATTGTTTGGCTGAAAGGACGATATCATTCCGCAGTGTCGGATTATCGACAAACGATGAATCAATCGTTGGCTCGGGCATGCGATGTGGAGTTGAGGATACGCACGCTTTCTCTCGGCAAAGAATTTGTAACGTGGTATACTCCTCTTACCGACACATCGGAATTCGTTACCAAAAAAATACAGACACCCGATACAGTATTTACTGTTCGAATTAGAAAGGATGATCCGACTGCCATGTCAAAAATATGGCAATACGCGTTTAAGGATTTTCTTCCACCAAACGTAACCTGCATTGACAGTTTGTTTAAACGGAGCATGTTTGAGAAATCGATACCGGTAGAGGAAAGCTATGCGGAATATTTGGATTTAAAAAAGAACATCACGCTCGACGGTAATGGGCCGGAAGTCAAGCCGTCAGGTTATCTCGTATCCGACATCGACACCTTGGATATTCTGAAAACGGTTGGCGTGAGGGTATGGGCGAAAGCGCCCGCTTCCGCAATGATCCAATCCGTAATGCCGCAATTGATTATTTCGACGGCGCTGATCGTTGCGGCGTCGATTTGTCTTTTTCTGTTATTGAGAACCGTTTATCGACAACGACGGGGACACGAAAAAACAATTGAATTGATGGCGGACCAAATGGAGGAGATCGGCCGAGTCGTATCGGAAGACGCCGAACAAACAGACAGGTTGATGATACATTTGCGGCGGATGCACTTGGAAGAAGAGGCCGGGGCTTTAGACCGAAGCAAATTTCATTCGTTTCGGCTTACGCTTTTCGGTCTTAAAATTCTGGAGATCGTTCGTAACCAAAACAAACCGTTGTACGCGCAAAAAACGCCCGTTTCGCTTCGGACCATTTTCAGGGAGATGCAGGTTAAATACGAGAATAGAGATAACGCTTTGGAACCGGTTACGATCATCATTCCGGAAGAAGACATCGTTATCCGAACGGACGAAAAACACCTTTGCAACGTCATCGATATTTTGTTCGACATTGCCACGGCGTATTGCTTTGCGAAAGAAGTCCATGTGGATGCGAATGTCGTGCAAGACGAGCACAACACCAAAATCATCATCCGCGACGATGCAGGTTTTCTGTCGGAATCCGATTACACGTTAGCCTTTACCGAGACATACGATATCAATCGTTGCGCCGACCCGGGCTTCGAAATCAAACTTCGTTACGTGAGATCGGTTGTTACGGCATTGGGTGGTTCTTTTGGCGTACGCGGGCAAAAGAACAGATTTACCGAATTTAAGGTAATCCTTTCGTTAACTTCCGCCGAATCGGAGACGACTTCGTCACCGAATTAATCTCTTTCCAGCCATTTTTTAATCACCGCATTCCCCAATAACGTGAGATACGGGCGTTGGTATACTTCGGTTTTTCCCTTTTCGTCCACGTAACCGACACCGCCTTGTGCCCGTAGGTATTGATGAGCCGCGATAATACAAGCGCCTTCGTAGTTAATTTTTTTCAATCGTTCGGTTAACGGTACGCCACCACTGCAACTCACCGTTAACGGAATTAATCCGGGAGCGTTGTGTTCGGTGCCGAACGTGACGACAAATCCTTTTTCGTAAAAATATTCGACAAAAGGTTCCAGTATCTCCAATTTGTTGCGTCCGGGAATCAATTCGATGCAGCTGATTCCCAAATCCGAAAGATTTTGATGCAATCGGTCCTTATCTCGTTCAAATTCGGTTATTTCGCCCTTCGGGTCATCCAACAAAACGGGATAGCATGGAATACCGCCGCCGTTCAAAAAGATTTCCTTCATTTGTTCCACCGACAGAAATGCTTTTTCGTCTTCGGGAACAAATGCTTTTTTTCCGGCTTTTAAAAGATTGTTGCGTAATTCGTTTTCCAAAGCGGCTGCGTTGTGTATGTCGACATTCGTCGGATTGCCGTATATCTTTTCCAAAATTTCTTTGCGCTTCGCGTCGTTGTCAAAACGTTCGAAAACGGCTACGCGCAACGCTTGAGCAATATGACGTTCGCGTACCAATTGGCGGGCATAGCGGCGACGAATTTCATCGTACGTGAACACAATGTCGATTCCCGATTCTTTTAAGCAAGCATTCAATTTTGCAATCATGTCGCTCACTTGACGTTGGCTTTCGGCTTTTACGCTTTCGAGCATCTCTTTGCATTTTCCCGAGAAAGAAGCCGGGAAATTCAATCCTTTGCCGCTTAAATAAGTACGACCCGGATTATTCGGGTCGTTCACGCGGATGCCTTTTTGTTGTAATTCTTTCGACAATGCAATGGCTTCGATGTTGAATAACGGAAAGATATTGTTTTTATCGGCGGCGGCGGCGAATTCTTCGTAACCGTCGGTGACATAAAAATCGTTAATGCCGAGCACCTTGATATCCTCTTTTACGGCTGTTTCGAAGATTTGATCCATTCCGGTAAACGAGCTGAACGAATACGGTGTGTGAATATGTCCGTTAACGTTTATTTCCGGAAGAAGACCCTTTGTTGTTTGTACCATTAGTTTGCCGTGAGAAGGGAAATCGCTTAAAAACCTCATTTTTGTGTGTTTATGATTTAAAGATAAAAATTATGAAACATTAATTCATGATCTTGATCGTTATCGATTTTTCCTAATGGTATCGAAATTATACCCCAACACCAATTCGAAGGTGCCGGCGGTGTAATTGCGTACTTGAGCAAAAGTGAAATCGTATGCGAGTCCGATATGAATTTTTCGTTGATGAATGTACCCGACAAGTACCGTAATATCGTCAAACGATTCAAACGTGTTGCGGAAATTGAGCCCGCCCCAAAACTGTTGTTTGTAAATCGCTCTTGCGGTAAGATCCATTTGGAACGGAAGCGATACCACCTTGCGAGCCAATAAAGCCGGTTCGAGAACCCAATGTTTACCTTGGTCGAGTACGAATTTGTATCCGGCGAAACCGTAAAAGTGTGTTTTTAAACGATTACGTTTACTGTCCTCGCCCTTGAATTTGATGTTGTTATTGAACAATTGTTGGGCGGAAATTCCCACGTACCAATCGTAATGATACACATATACTCCCGCTCCGGCGTCGGGCTGAAAACTCGACATGACCACATTCGGAGCATACTTATCTTCATAATCGTCATAAAACTCGAATTGCGTACCGTCGGCCCGATATTGAATCAACCCGAGGTTCAATCCCATGGATATCCGTATGTCGAAATTGATGGCAAAATTGGTGGCAAAAGCCCCGTTCATTTTGAACATACTGGTGGGACCCGTGGCATCATAACTGATGTTCCCGCCGTATCCGATATTACGCCTTTTATGCGGTCCGTAGGCGCTCAATTGATTGGTAATGGGAGCATCATCGAATCCCACCCATTGAAGCCGATTATCCATCCGTATCTTGAACCCCTTATCGGTTCCGGCAACTGCCGGATTAAACAGAAAAGGATTTTCCACGAAAAGAGACGATATGGGAATTTGCTGTGCCGAAACATCCAAGTTTCGGAACAGCAATCCGCCGATTAACAATAACAAATATCTCTTCATCTTTCGTTTTTCGTATTAAAACGGGTCTGCAATATGCAAAAAATTATCGTATGATGGTGACCGATCCGGTAAAAGTAAGCGTTTTGCTTGATCCTCCGCCCGATTTGGGTACCAATTTCACCACGTAATAATAAGTACCGATGGGCAGGTCGTTACCGTTGCGGCGCCCGTCGAATACCACGCTGCTGTTGTTATAACCTTTGCCTTCGTATACTTTAAAGCCTCCGCGATTAAACACCGCCGTTTCGACGGTATAGTAATAGAGGTATTGTTCCAAATTCCGGAACTTCCATGTATCGTGAACGCCGTCGTCGTTGGGCGTAAAGGCGTTCGGAATAAAGAAATCGAGCGCTCTGCTGATATATACTTCATCCGTGATCGAACATTGGTTATCGCCCGTTAACGTTAAGAACAATGTATAAGGTTGATCGGGTGACGACAAGGGTACCGGAGCAGGCGGTATCGGTAATCCGTCGGTAAATCCGCCGGGAACGGAAGTCCACTTATAGCTGACGAAACCGTCTGCTTCCATTTTCAGTTCATAGACTTCATCTTTGGGAATATAGATGGAATCCTCCTCAAAAGCGAGCGTCGGTACGGGTTTGGTCGTGATGTCCTTCGCTTGGCTGCTCGTGCAACCTTCGGATGAGGCAACCAATTGAACGGTACCGTTAACTGCAGTCATTATCAGCGACGTGTTCGACACGAACGGTTCCATTTTGCCGGAGGGCAATATCCAGTTGGCGGTTGCCGATGATCCCGACACATAAGGAGCATTGTTGATGGTAACCGTACCGGTTACGATAATTTGATCTCCCGGACAGAATTCCGTGCCGTTCACGTCAATGTCGACTTTTACATTGTACGCCGCATCCACCGTATATTCTTTATGGATGGAACAATTACCCGTAGTGGTGGATATCGTTACGCCGTATGTATCCGCACTCAATTTGTTGCGTACGGCTCCGACGGCTCCGTCGTCCCATTGATAGATGTACGTGTTGGGAGTGAGGACAATAAATCCGTCTTTATCGGAGTTGCAATCCAACGGAGGACTAATACTTGCCGCCACGGAAATGGGGCTTTGATCATCCACGTGATAAATGGTTATCGGACTTTCGCATCCGTTGGCATCCTCAACTTGAAACTCTCGATTACCGGAGGGTACGTGCAAGAAATCGGGATCGGGTTGTTCGTGGCCGTCCATGTAATATTTATACGGAGCCGTGCCGCCTTGAGGTACCACCGTCAACGTGATGTCAAACGTACAATCGTCAAGCGGCGTGCTTGTAGCATCGATGGTCAACGAAATCGACTGCGCCGCCTTCACCGTTATCGGGTATTCCCACGAGCAGGTGCTTACTTTGTCGGATACCGCCAACCTGTAATTACCCGCGGACAAGCCCGAGAACGAACCGGAAGAACCATCCGTCCAAGCCGTCGGATTAATCACGTCGCCGCCTCGGAGCAATTGATATTGATAATCGCCCGGTATGTCAATCGTGAATCCGAATGCGCCGTCGTCGGCTCCTCCGCAACTTACCGAAGGTTGGGCCGGATCAAACGTTACCGGAGGCGGCGTGGTTCCGAGGACGGTAATCGTCGTATCGGCGAAACAACCATCGGTTTGTTCGGTCACTCTGATTTGATATTCATCCGCCGACAATCCGCTGAATGTTTGATCGGTATCGGGTATCGGACCTCTCACGATGTTGCCGACCGTATAAACGAAGCTTCCGGATGCGGGCTTGGTGACTTGAATGGTAATGGATCCGACGGCTGCACCACCCGAAGCATCGCAAGTTTGATCAGTATGCGTTGCTTTTATGGTAACGCCTTTCGGAGCATAAACATCGAAACTCAACCTTTCGGTACATCCTGCGGCATCCGTAACGTCAACCGTGTACGTTCCTCCGGTAACCTTGTCGATGACCGCGTCGTAACCCGATTGTGCCGGTAATATGTCGGGATTGTCCGCATAATCCGGTTTTTCGACAAGTACGAGCGTAAACGGCGCTTTACCGTTCAAAATGTTGATGCCGACCTTACCGTCCGATTGACCCGTACATTGGGCTTCGACGATATTCGTGGCAACAATCGACATCGGTTCGGCGTCTTTTATCTTCACGGATACGGTGTCGGACATACAACCTCCGTTTGCCAGAACAACTACTTTGTAAGTGCCTGCCGTACGGTTGTTGATGGTCGTGGTAAGCCCGTTGGTCGGAGAGAAGTTTTGATAAACACCCGGCGCCAATTCGCTGTACCAATATTTGTAACGAATACCCGAAGGATCGGTCATCGTGATGTGAATGGCTCCGGTAGCATTGCCGATACATCCCGTAACATCATCCACCTTGACGGAGGGTACCACAGACGATTTTTGTTCGATATAGAATCGTTCTTGGATATTGCAATTTCCGTAGAAAATATCCAACGTATAACTTCCTCCCGTCAATTCGTCGAGTTCGATGTCGGCACGTCCTTGAGCATCGGCCGGAACTGTCTCTCTTTGGCCGCCGTTAAGCGAATATTCGTACGTCGTATATGAAGGATCGCCGACGATGGTAAACAGATAGCGGCCGTTCGGCTTCCCGGGACAAGTATTCGGGAAGGAAATCGAATCCTCGATACTGATGTTGTATTTATTGAGGACTTGAACAATCGAATCTCGCGTATAGCATGGAGGCACGCGATCGTCGTACACCGAAAGAGTATATGTTCCGTTGTGCAATCCGACAAATACCGCGGTATCGGTCAAATCGGTTTTCACGATGGGAGCGGCGGCCAAATTGCTTTCGTCCGTTACCGATCCGTTGTACAACTTGTAAGTGAACGATCCGTGCGGAGCATCCAATACATCTTTGGCAATTACCCGTATTTCACCGGTAATATCGTTCGGACACTCGTTGTGCGTAATGCGCACTTTGCTTATTTCCAAATCGGTGGTATACGGAATCTTACGCATCACGGTGTCGCTGCATCCGTGGGCGTCTTCCACCCGGATGATCGACATTCCGCCTTTGGATAATTCATATTTGAAGAACCAGCTGTTGATGTCGGGATCAATCTCGGTTCTGTCGGTTATTCCGATGCCGTTGAATGTGGCTTTCAAAGCTCCCGTACCTCCGCGGGCATAGAACGAGATAAATCCTTGCGGCGATTTTTCGCATCCGGGATCGTCGATCGAAATGTCGTCGATGATCAATTGCGGCGGATCAACCACGGTAGTATCTTTGGATGCTTCGCAACCGTTGCCGCTTCCCGGCGCTTCCCGAGCATATATCGTGTAATTGCCCACCGAAACGGTATCGAATACGGCGGTGGTTTGCCACGGAGTTTCGCCTCCGTTCGGGTATTTCACCTTGTATTCCAACGGGAACATGCTGCCGAAGACTTCTATACTGTTGATCTTTCCGTCGTTGCCGGTGTAACATTTCGGCGGATCAATCGATATATCGCCGATGCGCAATCCCATTTCGACGCCGACATGAACGGGAATTTCCTTTGCGGGACAGCCTTGGCCCAATACATCTCTCATGTCGATAATGTAATTGCCTTCCGCTAAACCGAAGATGGAATCGTTTTCCCAAGTTTTCCAATCGATGATGATCGAGGCGGTGGCCGCGTTGCGAACACGGAACTCGTACGGTCCGATGGCGCCGCCGTTGGGATTCACGACAACCACGGATCCGGAATAGGTGTCTTGGCATCTTACGCCGTGGATTCTTATGTCATCATATTGTAATTCGGTAAGCTTGTACAACGTCGTTACCGCCGTATCGGAACATTGCGCATAATCGATGGCAATAATCTTATATTCGCCAACGTTCTCCAAACGGTTTGGAATCGGTGCCGGAACAATCGGAACATCGTTCAAGTACCAATAGACATATACATCATCCCATCCGCCAACGACCGTTTTTTCTAAAGAACCGTACTTGCCGTTCGGACAAATATGTTTGACGTCCGAGAAGAATACTTCCAATTTCACCGGCGAATCCACATCTGCGAATACCGTCCGTTCACAACCGGCGGCATCTATTACTTTTATGGGATAATTGCCTTCATCCAATCCGCTGACAACAATCGCTTCTCCCGAGGCCACGGAATTATACGTAACGTTGTTGACGGTAATGGTATAGGGAGCATGACCGTATGTTACGCTGATGGTAATGGATCCGCTATGATCACCGAAACATCTCAAGTTCATCACCTTGGTGACAATTTGCATGATATCGGGATTCTTGATGGTAACGGTAAGCGGAGCGGCAGCTTTACATCCTTTATTATCGCGAACATCAATGGTTCGGGCACCCTCTTTCAATCCATTGACAGTTACCGAATTTCCGGCAAAGCTTGTCCAAGCGCCGGTTCCGTCCACTTGATATTGATAGCTACCGTTACCTCCGGTGACGCGTATTTCGGCCGAACCGGTATTTTCGCTGAAGCAACCGGATGCATCGACGGGATTGCCCGCCAACGAAATTTCGAGCAAGTCGGGTTGTTGAATCAATACGGGATCGGATGTTTTCACGCAGGGAAGCGTCAGAATGTCTTCAAGGTATCTTGCCGATACATATACGGCAACGCCCGCCGGAACATCGTCAAAAGTGTATTCGCCGTTGACGGCATTTTCCCAATTGCTTCCGTCAATACTCATTTGCAACGTCTTTGAAAGATCGTACGAAGCCTTTGCGGTAATCGACGTTTTTTCGCCATAACAGGTCACTTTGCCGACCGCCGGATTAACCGACAGGAATTCGATATCGGTGGTACCGTCAATCTTGATCACTTTCGTGTCTTGTACTTCGCAGGTATGCGTATCGGCGTAACGTACGCGAACGACATATTGTCCGGAGAATACCTCAAGCGTGTTGTTCGGCGCCGATTGCCAAGTAATACCGTCCGCACTGTATTCGAGCGGTCGACCCGGTTTTCCCGTTGCATTAACCGTGATGATTGCTTTATCGATACCGTTGCAAGCCACACTGTTTTTATCGGCAAAGGCATCGAGGATTTCGATTTTCACCGGTGCAGGAATGGCATCGGATACTTTCGTCACTTCGCATGATGATCCGACATAACGTGCATGAACAAGGTATCCTCCGGGTTTTGCTCCGACTTTGAAGCCGTTATTGTCTTGCCATTGAATACCATCGAGGCTGTATTCGATGGCTTGGTATTTATCTCCGGAAGCTTTGATATATAACATGGTCGAATCTCCGTAACAATCGAGATTTTTATTGTCGATAGTTATGCTGTTAATTTTCAACTCATCGGGTCTCGTAATGACGATTTGGTTGGGATATATCTGTTCGCAGGGATAAGTTGCATTCGCGTAACGAACTTTTACGGTGTAAGTGCCGGGGGTAACACCGGTAAACACGGGATCAGCCTGCGGCCCGAACGTGGTGTTGCCCGACAATTCGTATTCCAATACATCCGAACCCTTTGCAATTACGTTAACCGTTGCTTCACTGTCAAAGCAATCGAGATACAATCGATCGATGGCGATTCCATCAATGGTAACACCGTCGATGGTGATGGGCGCATTCTGAGTGATCGTGACGGGGTCGGACGGGTGCAAACAAGAT
>JAVBNP010000007.1:0-56249 GCA_031551455.1 Bacteroidales bacterium
CGAAAAAGTGATCGTGTACCTCAACGGTCAGTTGGTGACGGACAATGTGACGCTCGAAAATTATTGGGATCGTAAGTTACCCATTTTCGAGAAAGACGCCATCGAGTTGCAGGCGCACGGCGAACGGGTGGAATATCGCGACATCTACGTCCGCGAGATTCCCCGCCCCGAACCTTACCGGGTGTCGGATGCCGAGAAAGCCGAAGGTTTCGTGCCGATGTTCAACGGCATCGATATGTCGGGTTGGGTTGGAAATCTGAAAGATTACATTGCGCGCGACGGCATGATCGTGTGTGATCCCGCACAAGGCGGTCGCGGAAATCTGTATACCGATAAAGAATATTCGGACTTTACGATGCGTTTCGATTTTCTGCTGACGCCCGCCGCCAACAACGGTTTGGGCATTCGCACTCCGCTTGAAGGAGATGCGGCATACGTAGGCATGGAATTGCAAATACTCGATAATGAGGCCGATGTATATAAGGATCTCAAGGCATATCAGTATCACGGATCGGTATACGGAGTGATTCCCGCCAAACGCGGTTATCTGAAACCGGTGGGTGAATGGAACACGCAGGAAGTAATTGCCAAAGGCAACCGTATCAAAATAACACTCAACGGAACGGTGATTTTGGACGGCGACATTGCCGAAGCCAGCAAAAACTTTACGCAACCTGTCGATGGACAAAAACATCCCGGATTGTCCAACAAAAGCGGACATATCGGATTCCTCGGTCATGGTTCGGAAGTGTCATTTAGAAATCTTAGGATAAAAGATATGTCGAAACCCGAACCGGCAAAGTCGACAAAAAAGAAAAAATAATTAATCATTCGAGAATTTAAACGGCGCGTGCCAACGATAAAACACGCGCCGTATTTTACGGGAATCCATCAAAACGGATATTACAGTATTACGTAAAAATTACCCTTATGGCACTCAAAAATTTTTTTATCGGTATTCTCTCTACGGTATTATTTTCACCACTTTTTTGGTCTTGTTCCGAAAGCTCGAAGCAAATCGAATTTTACGTTTCCGTTGACGGAAGCAATCATAATCCAGGTACCCGAAGCGCGCCGGTTGCAAGTTTCGAAAAAGCGAAAGAAATCGTCCGAGCGAAATTGAAGGAAAAACCGAATAAGCCGATTGTGGTTTATTTCGGCGGCGGAGTTTATCAAACGGAGAAATCCGTCGTATTCACTTCCGAAGATTCGGGCACCGAAACGGCACCCGTTACCTACACGGCAGCCAAAGGAGAAAAAGCCGTTTTTACGGGCAGCAAGCGTCTTCAAGGTTGGAATATATTGAAAGACGAACCGGCCTTGGCGCAATTGACTTCTTCCGTACGCGGAAAAGTTTACGTGACCAATCTCGGGGATGCCGGCATCACAAATTTGGGTGACCCCATCGCCGAAGGAATCAGACCCGAGTTGTTTTGCAACGGTTCGTTGCAAACCTTGGCCCGTTGGCCCAATGAAGGATTCATTGTCGGGGGAAAAGCCAAAGGCAAAACCGTATTGCCTCCGACATACATCAAAGAAAGAAGAGGAACACGCGAGGGTATTTTCGATTATAAGGACAAACGTTTAAATCGTTGGACAAAAGAAAAAGAAGTTTGTTTCGGCGGTTATTGGTTTTGGGATTGGAGCGAAGAGTATCAGAAAGCGGATAAAATAGATACGATCACCCGAACCATGTACATTCGCGAACCGTATCACAACTACGGATACAGGGACAGTTTGAAATTTTTCGGATTGAATCTGTTCTGTGAAATCGATCAGCCGAGCGAATGGTATCTCGATCGAGACACCAAATTACTGTATTGGTATCCCCCGGAAGGAATAAATCCCGAGACGGCCGAAGTCCGTTTCACTGTTTTCAACGAATCGTACATGATCGAAATGAAAGATTGTTCGTATGTTACGCTGCGGGGATTGGAATTTGAAGAAGGACGCGGAAACGCCATTCTGATCATGGGCGGAAAAGGTTGTCGTATTAAAGAGTGTCGCGTGGAACGTTTCGGCCGCGACGGTATCCATATTTACGACGGTTCCGACCATGGTGTTTCGGGATGTTTGTTGCGTACATTGGGTTACGGTGGTTTTAAAATTTCGGGCGGCGACAGAAAGACGCTCACTCCCGGCAATCATTTCGTGGAACATACCATCGTGGAACAATTTTCGTTATTTAAACGAACCTATGAACCGGCGGTACATTTAGCGGGATGCGGCAATCGTCTTTCCAATAATCGTTTCCGTTATTCGTCTTCTTCGGCAATGCGGTTGGAAGGTAACGATTTTCTGATCGAATATAACGAGATCGATCACGTGGTTAACGAATCGGATGATCAAGGCGGATTGGATATATTTTACAATCCTTCGTACAGGGGAATTGTCGTACAATACAATCATTGGGCCGACATATACGGCGGTACCCGGCATGGAGCCGCAGGAGTTAGGTTGGATGACATGATTTCCGGAATGTACATATACGGAAATATCTTCGAACGTTGCGGTTCGCACGATTTCGGTGCGATACAGATACACGGCGGCAAAGAAAACAAGATCGACAACAATCTGTTTTACAAATGTCCGTCAGCCGTCAGTTTTGAAGGTTACGGTAAAAAATGGTTCGAAGCGATGGATCGACCGGAGGTGCAAAAGAAACTTTACGAAGAAGTGGACATTGATTCTCCGACATATTTGGAAAAATACCCGGATTTGAAGAATATCCGTACCAATATCGACATTAATTCGGCTGCCGATAATTTGGTTGTCGGATGCGAAAAAACATTCACGAGGATGGTCGATTTGCAAATTCTTTCGAACAATACTTCCATTCCCGATAACGGAAAAGATCTTCTCTATTTCTGCGCTCCGGAGGTGCTGGAAAAGTACGGTTTGAAACCCATACCTTATCAAAAGATCGGACCGAAACTGAACCCGTGGCTCAACAAATGAGGTTTCACAAAATGCATAAAAAACGCACGGAATTGATTCCGTGCGTTTTTGTTTATTCGGGACACTTAAAAGGTAACTCCTCTCCCGGCCCGGCGGCAATAAAAACCGAATGGTTTTTATGCGTTTGTATTCGATAAAATCCGACGGGTCTTGAAGATCTGCCGGATTATTGCATCATTAATACCGATAATGTTCAGGTTTATACGGACCGTCGGCAGATACTCCGATGTATGCCGCTTGCTCGTCGGTTAATTTTGTCAATTTAACGCCGAGTTGTTCCAAATGCAACCGCGCCACTTCTTCGTCCAACTTTTTCGACAGACGATATACATCTATTTCGTATTTGTTGTTCCATAAATCGAGCTGCGCTAATGTTTGGTTGCTGAACGAATTGCTCATCACAAACGACGGGTGTCCCGTGGCACAACCGAGATTAACCAACCGCCCTTCGGCAAGCAGGAAAATCGCATGTCCGTCGGGGAACACATATTTATCCACCTGCGGTTTGATGTTGATTTTCTTGATGCCCGGATATTGTTCCAACTTATCTACTTGTATTTCGTTATCAAAATGCCCGATGTTGCAAACAATTGCCTGATCTTTCATGGCGGCTATATGATCAATGGTGATCACATCCTTGTTGCCGGTGGTCGTAACAAAGATATTACCTTCCTTCACGGCTTCTTCCATGGTGGCTACTTCAAAACCTTCCATGGCGGCTTGCAGTGCGCAAATGGGATCGATTTCGGTAACGATGGTACGCGCACCATATGCTCTCATTGACTTTGCACAACCTTTTCCGACGTCGCCGTAACCCAATACCACAACAACTTTTCCGGCAATCATCACGTCGGTGGCACGTTTGATACCGTCGGCCAATGATTCGCGACATCCGTACAAATTATCGAATTTCGATTTGGTTACCGAATCGTTCACGTTAATGGCCGGGAAAAGAAGCTCTCCCCGTTCTTTCATTTGGTACAAACGATGCACACCGGTAGTTGTTTCTTCCGACACACCCCGCATTTCCTTTACCATGCGATGCCATTTACCCGAATCCGCTGCTAACGTCTTTTTCAAAAGATCAAGAATGACGCCTTCTTCCTTGTTGGAAGGTTTACGATCGATCGTTTTCGGATCGTTTTCGGCCTTGTAGCCCCAATGAATCAACAAAGTAGCATCTCCGCCGTCATCCACGATCAAGTTGGGCCCCAAACCTCCGTCGAAAGTGAGTGCCTGTTCGGTGCACCACCAATATTCTTCCAAGGTTTCGCCTTTCCAAGCAAATACCGGAATGCCCACGGCGGCAATGGCTGCGGCGGCATGGTCCTGCGTGGAAAAAATGTTGCAACTCGCCCAACGTACTTCGGCGCCCAATGCCGACAATGTTTCAATCAACACGGCGGTTTGGATGGTCATGTGTAACGAACCGGTAATACGGGCTCCCTTCAACGGTTTTTGCGATGCATACTTTCTGCGAATAGCCATCAAACCGGGCATTTCCTTTTCGGCAATTTCAATTTCCTTTCGTCCGAAATCGGCCAACCCGATATCAGCTACTTTATACTGTTGTTTGTTCATGATATTATGTTTACGATAAAATTTTCAAGATCGTTTCTTTATCTCGATTCAGTTGTTCGGCCAGCCGACTCATATTTTCAAAATCGATATCATTTCTTATACGATGCGTTAACGCAAAAGTTACCTCCCGACCATATATTTGCTCATCGAAATCGAAAATATTTACTTCAACATGTCGGGTCGCATTTTGTTCCTTCAACACGGGCCGTTTGCCGATATACATCATGCCGAGACGGTCGAATGTCCCGAAGCGGGCATTTTCGACATTAACTTTTACACGATATACACCTTCCTTCGGAACAAGTTTATACGACGGTGTTTCGATGTTTGCCGTCGGAAAACCGATGGTTCGTCCCAATCGATTACCGGGAATAACCTTACCGGAAATAACATATTCATACCCCAACGTGTCGTTGGCAGATTGCAGATCTCCATTTACAAGCAGCTTTCGGATAAGCGAAGAACTGATTTTTTGATCGAGCATTTTCAAATCGACAACTTCCGTTTTCAAATTTCCGTCGGAAATAAACTCCGGCAAATGTTCCGCATCACCGCTTCGGTTTTTTCCAAATCGATGATCCCGCCCCACCACCAATCGGTGTGCATTCAATTTTCCGATAACGACGTCGCGAATAAAATCGGAAGCCGACATTTGCGACAACGTTCGGTCGAACGGAAATATCACGATATCGTCCACTCCAGTTTGCGTCAGAAGGGCTATTTTTTCTTCGAGCGAATTAAGCAGTAACGGAGCATCGCCCGGCAGATCAAGCACCTGCCTCGGATGTGGCCAAAAAGTAACCGCAACCGACCTGCCGCCGTATTCGCGCGCCATATCGATCACACGTTGAAGCAACATTCGATGTCCGCAATGCACGCCGTCAAAACTGCCTACGGTGACTATCGATCGTTCGATGTTCGGATGATCCGTATTTCGATATATCGCCAAAATATATTTTCAAGAAGTTTTTGAATTGCCGGCAAAGTTAATCTTTTTTGACAAGCCGAAACTAACGAACAACTCATCATAAAGGATAAAATCCGTACCTTTGCCCGTCAACATCGAAACCATCATGATTTTCGGCAAAACAAAAAAGCGGTTACGTGCGGGTATATTTATCGGCTTGCTTCTGATGCAAACACCTTTGTTGTCGGCGCAAATACATGTGGCTCCCGACAGATATCGCATTGAGTTTACCGACAAGAAACACAATGACTTTTCGATTGATTCGCCTCGTTATTTTCTTTCGGAACGGGCATTACAACGTCGCGAAAAACAAGGCATCCGGATAACGACGGCCGATTTACCGGTAAGCAGGTATTACACGGACAGTTTGGCGAAAATAAATATCGAAGTGTTACATACGTCCCGATGGTTTAATTCGGCAATCGTACGCTGCTCGACCGAAAGCATTGAAAAACTCAAGAAAATCAACTTTATCAAACATACTTCGACGATTCGGAGCGATTACACCGACGAAAACATTGTTGATACAACCCGGTATCCGAAAATATCGTTTCCGTATCTTCATCAAAAAGAAGACGAATACAACGATGACGTTTTGTATGCCGCCTCCTCGGAATATTACGGACAAGCAGCCGACCAAATCGGAATGATGAATGGACAATGTTTGCACGAACGCGGATTTCGCGGGAAAGGTATGTTGATTGCGGTAATCGACGGCGGATTTTATAATGCGGAGAAGCTTTCGGGATTCAACAAATTGCGGCGGGAAGGACGACTTCGGCCAATCAAAAATTTCACCGTTGACGGCGATAGTATATCCGAATTTAACAACCACGGCACCAACGTACTGTCGATCATTGCCGCCGATCTTCCGGGACAAATGGTCGGTTCGGCTCCCGATGCCGATTACGTGTTGATTCGATCGGAAGAATTCGCCGGCGAATATCTTGTCGAAGAAGATAATTGGATTGCCGCCGCGGAATATGCCGACAGCACGGGAGCCGATATCATTACATCGTCGTTGGGTTATTCCGTTTTCGACGACGAGTCGCAAAATCATGTTTACGGGGACTTGGACGGACAAACTCTTCGCATGTCGCGGGCTGCCGCAATGGCCGCCGCACGGGGAATGATTGTTTGCGTGAGCGCGGGAAACGACGGCGATACTTTTTGGAAATATATTTCCGTGCCCGCCGATGCGGACAGCATCGTAACAGTCGGCGCGGTGGACAGAACGGGCCTATATGCTCCGTTCAGTTCGGTGGGGCTTACCGCCGACGGACGTATTAAACCCGATTTGACGGCAACCGGTAAAGGAACAGCTTATCAAAATTCCCGGGGAAATATCGTCAGAGGAAACGGAACATCTTATGCCACGCCTTTGCTGGCGGGATTAATGGCCTGTCTGTGGCAAGCATTTCCCGATAAAGGAAACATGGAAATCATTGAAATGGTGAAACAATCGGCTAACCGATATCACGAGCCGGATGTTTTTTACGGTTACGGTATCCCCGATTTCTCAAAATTGATGGAACCAACCGATATATTACCCGAAATTGCCGACAAAATTCAACGTATTCGGTAAAATCCGTCATGCGGGTTTTACCGGATACATCGATTCTTATTTTTTCCCTTCGACGTATTTTTTGAAGTTTTTCAAAACAGCTTGCCAACCTTCTTGTTGCATTTCAACGGGATATTCGTTTTCCGCTTCAAAAGTTTCAACCACTTTTGTTTGACGCTCATTTCGAAAAAACATAACGTAAACTTTTCGTTCGTCGTCAAGGATATAATCGAGTTTTTCTCCGGATATCACATCCCGGTAAGTTCCACCGAAATCAAATCCCGAACTGCCGTTTTTGGCTTCCATCCGATAAACAAATCGTCCGCCCGCACGAAGGTCATTTTCCGCTCGGGTTGTGTGCCAATCATCCGAAGCGGCATTCCATTTCACGATATCGGCAGGCGTTGTCCAACATTTCCACACCGTCTCCAAAGATGCACGGATGGTTACTTCCACGGTAATCTTTGTTTTTATCATATCTTGTCATATTTTGATTGATATGGTAATTTATTTTTTCGTTTCCGCAAAACCATATACGATTATCGATGTTATTTACTCGAAAGTGAAACAATCTTGTGTATCTGTTTGTTCAAGGCAAAATAAGGCTCATGTGCCGGTATATCCGCACAAAATAGGCAATTTTAAATATCCTGAACAATAATTTCTATATTTATCCCTTTTTTGAAACCAAGTGATTATACGATAATCGATATATTATCAGCATTTTACTTGCAAACAAACCGGGTTAATGTAACGTTATGAATCGTATTGCCAAAAGAAACAAAGGCATTTTCGGGATATGAACAAGGTCGGGAAAATAAAACGATCGAAAATGACGAGACGAAAAATCACGTTGTGCTTTGTTATTATTGTTCAATTTTTAACGGTTTGGGGACAAGATAACATCGGCCTTTACAATTTCTCTTACTACGGCAGCAAAGAAGGATTACCGCAAGAAGATATTTTATCGATATATCAAGATCGAAAGGGGTATGTATGGTTTGGAACGCAATCGGGAGCGGCGCGTTACAACGGCCGAAACACCAAATTATACTCCACAGCTAACGGATTGGCGCATAATTCCGTATTCGATATCGCGCAAGATGCCGCCGGAATCGTTTATTTTGCCACACCCAACGGAATATCCGTTCTCGAAAACGATTCGTTGCGTACCGTTTTTCAAGGGAACATGTTCAACTTTATTTTTGTCGACAAGAATAATCGCAAATGGTTTTACGGCGAAAAAGAGTGTGCATTACTGACGGCCGACGGAAAGCAGGTTGATATTGATGAGAAGTTGAAAAGGAATTTTCAACGTATTTATTCGGTTGCTCAACATCCCGATTCTTCTTCGATATATCTTGCCACCGACAAAGGATTGTTCTATTTGACCGAAAATTACGATTGCATCGAAATCCTTTCCTCGTCCGAAATCTATTCCCTGTATGTAGATAACGAATCATTTCTCTGGATAGCCGGAGAAAATCAATTGCATCGGGTACCGCTTTCCCGGGTTCGGCCGAATATGAAATTATACCATGAGGATCTCTATCCGTTCGTCAAACAGAGAATAAAGAAAATCACGCAAGCGGCGGATTGCAGCATTTGGGGCATTACCGGCGGATTTGCTTTTCAAATAGATTCATTCGATCGGTCTCCCGAAATCTATAATCGGGCAAACGGGTTAGCGGGTTACACGCTGTACAGCTTATTGTGCGATTATGAGAACAATACATGGATCGGTCTTTCCGGCGGACTTCAAAAATTGGGCGACAAAAGTGTTCGCAAGCTTGCCTCCGATGAGTTAAACGGATACATTACCGCTTTGCACGAAGACAAAAAAGGACGAATTTGGTTTGCGGTAGACAACATTGTTTGTTACATATTCAATAATGAGATTATCAAATTTTCCGAACGGCTGTTTCCCGTGTCATCCGAATATAAGTCGATTTCAACGACAAAATTTTCCGACGGGAATATATTGATCGTTCACCCGCTCGGCTTAGGTGTAATCGACGTCAATACGTTATCGGTGATTTACACCCGTCATTTCGAAAAACCGATTGAATACGTCGAATGCGCTTATGTTTCTTCGAAAAATGAAATTTTTATTTCCGATTCGTACAACGGTCTTTTGTATTACCTGTCCGATTACACCTCACCCTCGAAGAAATTCGATTCGGATGTTTCCTCGGGTGTTTATATGTTTGCCGAATATCAAGGACGAGTTATGGCAGCAAACCATGCGGGACTGTGCGCATTCAACGGCACTTCCTTCGAACAGGAACTTACGTTGGATCATTCCGCTTGGAGTCTTTTTGCCTCGGGCGACAGCCTGTGGCTGGGAACGGAAAACGGATTGGGACTGTATCGATCGGGGATGCTTCATTATCTTACCGAAGGCGCCGTAAATTCAATTTGTCACGGACGAGATGCTGATCATCTGTGGGTCGGCAGGAATGACGGAACTTATTACATCAACCTGAATACCGGCCGACAAGAAATAAAAATTACCAATAAAACGGGATTGCCTCATAACGAAATCAGCGTCGGAGCTTTGATACAAGACAAAAACGAACTGTTGTGGATGGGGACCTATCACGGAATGGCCGTGTTCGATTATAAAAAGCTACCGCATTTTTTTACCGCACCGCGCAACGATTTAGTTATCAAACAAAACGGTGTCGAAGTCGGCAAACTCGATCCGAACGCTCTTCCGGCATTCAATCATTCCGTGCAATTCGATATGACGGCTTTATCGTTCGTTTACGAATCGGACAACATTTACGAATATTCTTTAAAAGGCAGTTCCAAAGACAGCTTATCCGTTATGGGTAAAGAATCAACGGTAAGATACGTTAATCTGCCTCCGGGCGAATACACATTCACGTTTCGCAGTAAAGGAGCATCCGATATTTGGAGCAATTATACCTATGTTCGATTTACCGTTTCCAAACCGTTTTGGATGCAATGGTGGTTTTACGCGGTTTGTTTTTTGGCGGCTTGCGGACTGCTCTACCTGCTCATTCGAGGATACATCGGCATATTGCAGCAAAGAAATAAAACGTTGGAAGCAACCGTAGCCGAACGTACCGCTCAGATACAAAGCAAAAGCGATGAAATTGGTCAACAAAATCTGTTATTGAAAGAAGCGCGGGAAGAAATGGAAGCTCAAAACGAAGAGTTGACGGCTCAAAACAATGAACTTTTCGAAACATATTCGACCCTGCAAACCGTAAATGAGGAATTGCAATCCTACAAAAGGAATTTGGAAAAAATGGTGGCACAAAAAACCGCCGAGTTGCTCAAAGCCAAAGATAAGGCCGAAGAGTCGGACAGGCTCAAATCGGCTTTTTTGGCAAACATGTCGCACGAAATACGAACGCCCATGAACGGAATTATGGGCTTTTTGAATATCATCGAGCAAAAAAACCTTCCTCCCGAAAAATTAAAAGAATATTTTAAAATTATCAACAGCAACAGCCAACGTTTACTGAAACTGATCGATGATATTTTGGACATATCGAAATTGGAAGTCGGACAACTTAAGATCGTAAAAGCCCCTTGCCGCCTTAACGATCTGATGCAGGAGTTGTATGTATTTTACAACGAGACCGTTTTACGAAATCCCCAAAAGAAACTCACATTGATTCTCGACGATTCGGACAATATTTCCGATTTTACCGTATACGTTGATCCCAGTCGAATCAAACAGATATTGTCCAATATGATTGACAATGCCATTAAATTCACGGAGTTTGGCTATATTAAATACGGGTATCGTTTGGACGGAAACCGCATTCTCTTTTATGTGGAGGATACCGGCGTGGGAATGGATGAAGATCGATTGAACATCGTTTTCGAACGTTTCCGGCAAGCCGATGAATCCATTTCGCAAAGATACGGCGGAACGGGTCTGGGATTGGCCATCTCAAAAAATTTGGTCGATTTGATGGGCGGCGAAATGTGGGCAAAATCACAACCGGGCGAAGGCACCACATTCTTTTTTACCATTCCTTACGAAAAGGTTTCGGAATAACTTATCGCAATAAGATATTCCCGTCACATTAACAGTATTCTGTCGGAATGTGAAGTCCCGAAGGGACGGTATATTATTATCGATTATGCCGTCCCTCCGGGACTCGGGTTATAGTTTCTTGTTCATTCCCGGGATGATAATCCCGGGTTATGCTATACCGTCCCTTCGGGACTTTTGAAAACGATACTGACATCTCGCCATTGACGCGAAACTCCGTCGAAAACTAATATTTCACTTTTAGGATTAATTCGTCTTTCACCTTTATCGTTCCGCTTTTCAAATATCGCTTGTCTTTCGGAATATTCACGGTGATCGGGATATCGGTTTGCAAACGATAAGTGATGGTTCCGCCTTCTTTTTTCCATTTTATTCCGATTGCTTTATCGGTGCCGGTAATCGGAATTTTCCCTTCGGCTTCGTTCAAATTACCCGTCTCCAAACGAAGATCAAACACATTTCGACCGATATCGAAACGATTTTTCAACCCCAGTACGTAACGTGAGAGTTGCCATGTGGGACATCCCGACCATTGATGACAATGCGTCCAACGCGTATCAAACACTTCCACCCAAGTCGTTCTTCCACCTTCGAGCGCCCAACCCCAACATTTGCGATATTGGTCGAGTACAAAATCGATTTCACCTTTTTCGATCAGCATCGCCAACGCGAAATGTGAAAAATAAGGCGTGATCAGTTGCGGATCGGCCGCACCGGGATCACTCAGACGCGGAGCCTTGTCGTTGTTCGGAAAACAGTTGAGAATATGTTTTTTGGCATATTCGACGGCTTCTTTTTCGGCAGCGGGGTCGAAAACACCGTTCATCAAGCCCAATACGGTTCGCTGATAACCGATGGTTTTAAAATCATATTGTCCGTTGATTCGACAACCGGCAAACCATGCGTTAACAATTCGGGCAATTTCCCGTTCGCGCTGTCGATATTGTGCCGCTTCGGCGGTTTTTCCGATCGTTTCGCACCATTTAACCATATCGCGTAATGCCGCCAAATAATGCAGATTCAATGCAATATCCACGGGACCTTTGTTACGCACGTATCCCCAATCGATGAACGCCCATCCGGCTTTGTCGGTCAATCCGTCGGCAGTACTGCACGAAAGCATGTAATCGAGGTTTTTACGGGCGCCTTCGAACAGTTTTTCCAACATTGTTTTATCACCCGTAATGCGCCAATAGTTCATGCATCCGCCAATCCATTGCAGGGCGAAACTCGACAATTCGGCTTCGTTGCCGGGACATAAGCCCGCCACCATACCGCCGGGTGATGCGCATTGAGCACTTTGCATTAATCCGCGACCGATCAACGAAACATCTGAGAATGCGGAAGATCCGATTTCGACGCCCACCACTGCCACGTCGCCCAACCATTGACCTCGTTCGCGCGTCGGATTATCCGTAAGCGCATCCTCGGCACACGCTTTGTACGTATCGATGCCCACTTGCCAAATGCGATTCAGCAATTCGTCGTTCGTACGGAAACTTCCGACGGCATCACCGTAATAGCAACGTTCGATAAATGTTTCGTCGATTATCTTTATTTGCTCGGGCGGCGCAATAACATGCATTTCAACGAAGCGACCTCCTTTGGGCGTCAGCGGAAAAAACTCCTGTACGCCGCCGCGTGCAACGAAATGATCCATATTGTACGAATCGCTCAGCGATAAGGTAATCCACGGAGTAACCCGATTGTTGTTCAAACTTTCGCTGTAAGCGAATTCAACGACCGCTCCGGCAGGAAGATCAAGCGTAAATTTGGGACGCATCAAACGTACACGCCCCAAATCGTAACGAATCCATGTACCTTGGGGCGGATTATCTTTCGCTCGAAGGTCGCGTAAAAAGAAACGTGCCGAGATGTTGTCGTGTTCGTATCCGAACTGTTCGGTCAGTTTACCTTTTTCGATAATGTTCGGCTTGACGGAAAAGTGTTGTACGTTGGCCGTCGATAAAGGTTTTACGTTGCCGATTTTCGGAGCAAACGATTCGGGCGTTTCCCATTCGCGATCGTCGAAATCGGGTTGTTGCCAATTTTGCGGTGCTTGACGCGTATCGAGCCATTCCACCCATCCGAATTGGTTGCTGATACGGCGAAATTGCGAAAGGTAGCCGGTAAGTCGAGTCACCTTTTGATTCATCGGGATCGATTTTCCGTCAGCCGTTGCTTCGCACCACAGAAACGGGGAAATGACTTTGAGCATGCGAGTCTCCACTCCTTCCTGATGCACTTGCACGGCAATCGTATTCTTTCCTTTCGGAAGTTTGATTTTATGTGTTTGATATTCGGGATAATCGACATGATACCGCGAAGGACCTTCGGCCGTGTATTCACCGTTAACCCACAACACGAACCAAGACGAGGCCAGCAGATTCAACTCAACATCGGTTTCCCGATCGAGTACAACAGTTCCCCTAAAAGCAACATGATAATCTTTTTCGGCGGAGTCGTAATTTTTGATCCAAACAGCGTCATTGATGTTTACGGCCGTTGCGTTTACGGCAAAAAACAGAAACAAAAAAATGAGAAGGTTTTGAATTTTCATTGTCGAAAAATTGATCAGTTGGATATCAAATACTATCTATTTTGACGGCTCTGCCGAAGTTTTATCGGGAACATTTCCCGTATGTGTCAATTTGTTATTTCGTGTGCGCGCACGGAACAAAATATGTAACTTCGTGTGCGCACACGTTTTAAAAATCGAAAGTATGAGCGAATTTCATTACCGAATTTTATGCAACAAACTTAGAACCGGTCAAAAGTCCCGTTTCATTTCGTTATTGCGAGTGCTCACCCTGCTTCTTAGGACAAAAAAACTTGATGACGTAATGACAATGACCTATTAGGTTTTAAAAACCTGATAGGTCTTGTGCCGGACAAATCTTATCAGGTCTTTGAGACCTAATAGAATACGGTTATTTCCGTCTTTCAAACAATCTGAAACGTTGATTGGTTACTTCGATTTTTCACCGATTCAACGGCAAATCTACATAAAAAATACCATTACCGTTCGGCCACTACGAAAAGCGAAGAAACCGACGACATCGATAACGGCATGGCGGTTACGGCGTCGCCGTCGGAAAGTTTTTCACGCTTCACGCCCGGCACTTTTGTAACGATGCCCGTATGCGGATCCCAAATTTCGATATTCTTAAGGTTTCCGCGCAACGTAATCGTCGTCGAAAGCGGATCGCCGCCGGTATTCACAAAATAATAGATATCTTTTCCTTCTTTTTGCTTATGGGTGTAATTGATACATCCCGTTTTCGGCGTCGCGGTGGTTTTCGAGTCGAAGGAAACATCGGCAACAAGATTCATGGCGGTTAAAGCCGATTCCACGGTATTCTTATTTGCAATCGTCAGAAAAACAAATTCTCCGCCTTTGCCATTCTTCACGGTGACATCCTTCGCGGGATATTCGCCGAAAATTTCCTCGATGATTTGTTTTACCTCATTGTCGCGACCAAATTCACCGGCACGTGTCGGCAACAAAACGGTGGCAATAATTTTACCGCCGTTATCGTAATATTCTTTGATCTTTTTCAATGCGGAAGCCGAAATAACATCTCCGCCGGGCATGATCAACACTTTGTAATTTTGTATGTTGACTTTGTTGTTCAACACCAAATCGGCGCCGTTTGCCGTAACTTTTCCGTTAACGAGATCGTCGGGATGGACGTACGTAAAGTCGCGTCGAATTTCATCGGTAAGCAATCCGCTAAGCTCGTAATGATTAACCCCGGCAGGCAGCCAATGGGCAACGGGCAACCCCGATTGTCCGTCTCTTCCGATCCACGTTTCGCCTTGAATCGCGGTGATGGGCCATAACAAACCCACATCGACCACGCGTTTTCCGTTTTGCAGCATCACGCACGAACGAGAGGTAAATTTACTGTAATTGGGAACAGCTTTACCCCAATACGGATTATCAAACGAAATGAGCGGCGGGATGCGGATATTTTTCGGATCGGTATCGTACCACAGTCCGTGCGGAACAAGAAAGTTAATACCCCGTACCATCGATTCCATGGCTACTCGGTAAAGATCGAGCGAATCCATGTCCTCGGCAAAAGCGCCGTTGAGTTCGGCTCCCACAAGCCCTTTGTCGCCGATATCGGCAGCCGACGAAATTTGTTTGTAACCGTTTCGTCCGCGACCATACCAAAAGATAACGTCAAGCAGGGGAATTTGCGCATGACGATAAAGTTTCAACACGTCGCCGCTTGTGACAACGGTATTGGGACTGTAGTTTTCGGGCGGATGTCCCATGCTTTTCATGTTACGTTTTGCCGACCATTCCGAAACTTGTTTTACGTAACCTTCGGCCATCAATTCCGAACGGGCGTCGAGAAAAGCCACGCGTGCGGCATGCGTTTCGGGTCCGATATCGTAAAAGAGCGCGGGATAATACAACGCGGGATTTTTCCCCGTTTTTTCGCGAAAAATAGTCGAAATTTCCTTATTCCATGTTTGATCCATGAACACGAATCCCACATCGTCGAAAAAGGTCTTGGTGATAACGTTCCCGAAATAAGCGCCGAATCGTTTGTCGTATTCGCCGTAGGTCATTTCCATCAATTTCGAAACGGCGGCGGGCTCCATGTAATCAACCAAATGTCCGTGAGGCGGCCCCACATTATATTCGATCAAAAACGCCATGACTTTCCATTCTCCCGCGGGGGCATTCCAACTTAACTTGTTTTTATCCAAAAACGATTGCAGATCGACCACTTCAAACGTTGCGGTGTTCATGGCCGAAACGGCCAACCATGATTGGGTATTTTTCAATACATAATCTTTTTTTACCGTTTTGCCGCCTTGTGTCGTAAACTCATCTTTGATGAGGTATTTTCGGGTATATTGCGGATATTCTTTCAGCAATCGACCGCCTGCGGAACCGGACGGAAAATCGCCATCGTCGTACAATATGATTTGCGTTCCGAGTTCTTTCGAAACCTCCAACATATAATTGTACAGGTCGAAATATTCTTTACTCAAATAAGCGGGCGACATGCCGGGGCATATATGTTGATCGAACCAATGCGGCAGAGGCGTTACGGGCAGAGGCGTCATTCCGCCGTAGCCGGAATAATCGCGGGCTTCGGTAATTTGTTTTTTGATACCTTCTTTGGTTAAATGTCCGTTCAAATGCCACAACGGCATCGGGCGATATTCCACGGGCGGATTCGCAAAATCGTCGCGCAAGGCGGTATTTTCGCTCGAGCAGGCAAAAATGCCGAACATCATTAATGCAAATGCAATCGGTTTTGTCATGGAAACGAATAATTGATGATTGATAATTGAGAGTTTGTTTAAAAATGAATGAAAAATAATGTTTGGCTAAAGCCGATATGATTTTGCTCATTTATCGTCAATTTTAGTTGACGGCAACGATCCGGTTTGTATTTATTGCCGTTGACTTTAGTCAACGATTGAAGACAGGCAAACCGAGCGGGCTTCAGCAAAACTAATTCTTGATTTGAATTTAATCAGACTTTGAATATTAAGAAATTGTTTACAAATTTAATCTGTCTCTCCGGGACGCCAATTTTAAAGGATGTTTTTTCTATCCCGAGGCGTTGCCGTCGGGCTGAAATAAGCCGGACTTTCAGTCTGATACATAAAAGGGTAGCCTGAAAGGCTAATTTAATTTAGCCCGACGGCAACGCCTCGGGATGTTGAATGAACATGGTAACCGGCGCGCCGGAGGCGCAACCTAAACCAAGCAAACAAATTTTAAACAGTCTATAAACATGGACATTATGTTAAAATTCGGCGACGACGTTTTTCCCTTCCATCCATGCAAGCATATTCAACACAAGGTAATTCCAATTCTGAAACCCTTTGTTGAGAACGGGTTCGCCGTTTTCGGGAATATAATATTCATGAAGAGCGCCCGTTTTTTCGAAATCGCGACCGAACAAAACGATCGTCTTGGCGGCCAACTCTTTTGCTTCGTCATTAAAACCATATTTTACGAGTCCGCGCCAAGTCATATAATTGGATATACCCCAAATCGGTCCCAGCCATGACGAAGGGTTTCCGCTGGCTTTTACGTTGTACATTTTTTCCATCTTCGAAAGTGTTCTGATGCCGTACGGGGCATTGAACGTTTTTTCGTTTTTCAGATGTTCGTCGACCATTCGTTTTGCTTGTTCGGGTGTGGCAATATCGGCCCACATGGCCATGAATCCCGACCAAACGCCGATACGTTGTATGATGCAATCCCAATGACGTTGAGCGCCGATGTGGTATGCCCAACGGTCGGAAATGAGCGGTTTCAAATTCAGATCGACACTGTAAAAAAAGCCGTCGCGTTCATCCCAACAATGTTCTTGAATCGCTTCTTTCAGTTCCCGCGCATATTTGTCGTAATCCGCTTTTATTTCGCCCAAATTCAACTTTTCGGCCAAATAGCTCATGGCTGTCAGTTCCTTGTATATCATGCAATTGAGATATATCGACGCTGAACTCCGATCGGGACGGTAAAACGTACACGGATCGTTATCTACGCCGATCATTACGTCGTTTTGCCAGAAATAAAGCCCGGTAAGTTTATGAAAATATCGGGTTCGATAGCCGGAAATAAAATATTGAAGATTGGCGAATCTTTCGCGCAACCATTCAACGTCGCCTCCGGTTTGATCGACCAAGAAAGCGGCATGTTGTGCCAAACAGGGCTTATGCATGTTTTCTTCGAAGATGTTTTCGGGCTTCATGGTTTTGATGTCCGAGTTGCGCAGGATCACGATAGGCATCCAACCTTCGATTCCGCAATACGACAGAAAATTGAGGATACAACCTTGTTCGTACTTTACGGCTTCGTCTTTCTCTTTTTTATTGTTTCGGTCGGATAATACTTGGCGTAAAGCAACATCGCTCAGCCACGAATCCCAGTCCCACAACACATCGTTGTAAGCATCACTGCCCGCAGCGAGAAAAGGATACGCCAAAGCGTTTCCCGCTTCGCGGTACATTTTTTTGAAATCTTTGTGAATGTTTGTTCTAACAATATCGGAATATTTTCGGTAATCGGGTAATTGTTGCGCCGATACCGTTGCGGCCGCGAAGAATATTAAAATCGATATTCGTATGATGTTTTTAAGGTTTTTCATGTGCTTATAATTTAATTTTTACGATTACTTTTACCACTGTCATGGTATATCTCTCGTCGGGGCAACGCTCCCTTTGACGTGGGTGTTCAAAAGTCGAAAATGAACGTCATTGCAAGGAGGAACGACGAAGTAATCTTTTAATAACCAAAGGGATTGATTCGCTATCGCTCGCAATGACGCAATATAATTAACCTTATTGAACAACCGGGTCGGAATTTATTTGATATTCACTTCTTCAATATTTTCGTTATTGACGGAACGAATGTTGACGCATCCGTGATGCGTTTCGATGGTTGCCGCTTTTCCCCAATTGTATTTGTTTCCTTCAATCAACACGTCTTTGCATCCCGAAAAAATAAAGGCGGGGCCGTTCTCGTCGGCCGAAGGATACCGAGCGCTTTTGTTGATGGTGTTATTCTTGAAAACGAAATTTTCGATGGATTTCGCTTGGATGAGGATTCGACTGAAAGCATTGATGGTATTGTTTTCCATCACGATGTTTCGATGATAATGCCAAGAGGTATCGGGTACTTCTCCCACTTCGGGTACGAAAACCAAAACGGGAGCATTACCCACGCACAAGCCTTGGTCTTCGAATAAGTTTTCACGGATCGTCATATCGGTTACCGGCCCCGATTCGAACCAGTAATTGGCATCGCCGGCGGCTTGAATACCGGCATAGGTACATTTTACGAATTTGTTTTTTTCGACCAAGACTTTTCCCGCGGTGGAAATCAAAATACCGCGCGCTCTGTTTTGTCTTACTTCGCAATTCCGCATAATAACATCGGGTTGAAGGAACGTATTTTCCGCAACCGACCCATCAATCGGAAGGTCATCGATTTTTTCGGTAAATGTTACTTCAAAATAAAAATCGTTCACGTTTTTGATCGATGAAACGATTCGTTTGGCATGAGGTTTCAGCGTATTTTTATTCGCAAAGACGATTTCCTCGCCCGCTCGGGCAAACGTGAAGCCTTGTTGTTGGGAATGCCCTCTGGTCATGCCAAGCGTATACGGATCGGTCATTTCTCGAACTTCGGCATATATACCGTGTACGTTGGTACCGTCATCGAGCATGTTCTCGAAAATACAGTCGTCCAAAACGATCAATCCCGAACAGGATACGAAATGCGAGGCATCGGCGGTAGATGTAACCAGTCGCTCGGAATTCGGCGGCAACAGGACGTTATATTTGCGCAAGGTCACATCCTTTGATTGTTCGGCAACGAATGCCATTCCCGACGCATGGTGTACGGTTACGTTTTCGACCAACACGTTTTCGCTGTCGAAAACATGAATGGCGGGCGATAATCGATTTTTGGACAGAATGCCGTTGCAAACGAGCACCCAACCCGATTTCGGTAATTCTTCGCAAGCATCGGTTAGGCGAACCGTTCGATTTCCCAGATCGCGGGCTACGGCGGGCTTATTGAGTTTAAAATTCCATGCATTGACGCGGGTCGTATTTTCGTCGCAATATGCGGGAGCCTTTGTTTGGGGATCGTACCAGATGTTCCAGTTGATGTTTTGTTCCCAAATGACATCCTTCTGCATGAGAGGCGCCATAAAAAACCACCCGATAGTCTTTTCCGTTTTTTTATTGGAGAAAATAAGGTTGTTGCCTTGAATCTCGTACGAGCATTCGTCGAGAATTTTCATGTCGAATGCATTTAATTCGGGATGCACTGCCGTAACTTGCGCTTGAAGATAAAACGGTTTTTCCCAATCGACCGAAAAGTTTTTCAATGTGATGTTTTTCGAACCGGAAACATCGAACGGTACCATGTGATCATGACATATAAATTTACTTCCCGAACCGTCGATTTCAAAATTTTCGAAGTCTTTCAACAGAAATACCATCCGTTTTTTACCATCATCATTATTGGTGATATTACGATATTCCTCGTATGCTTTTTCGGGATAAATATCGTAAACGCCTTTCGGTATGACAAGTTTTACGGCCTTTTGCGTTTTGCACGCTTCAATCGCTTTCATTAAAGCAGGCGTATTGTCAATGCCTTCCCGCAAACCGAAGTCAACGGCATTGATCGTTTTTTCGGTCTTACATGATGACATTACGGCAAAAATGACGATTGTCGCTCCGATAATTTTGTTTTTGAGGTTCATGGAATTTTTAAATGATACATTAGTTAAAACCTATCAGGTTTTTGAAACCTAATAGGTTTGTTATGATGCTGCCTTCGAATGAAACGTCCCACGTAACATTCGATTATCGCATAATTTGATCCGGAATATATTTAAAGAGCCAGCAACTTTACGATTTCGTTGGCGGTATGCGCCATCGATCCCGTTATTTTTTCGTCCACCTGCGTTCCCGTTTCGTACGGACGGTGCGACCAGCTGCCGACACGCATTTGCAAGCCTTCTTCGTAAATTCCGCTCGCTTTCAGAAATTGAACGATGGCTATCAACGTATTTTCATACAACTCGTTCGGTTTTCCCGATGATACGGTTCTTCGAACAAGTGTTGTACCGTTAAAGAAAATTTCTTGATTATCCTGCAAGCTTGCTTCAACAATGTTGATTCCCATTTGAACGCCTTTGGTTTTAAGGGCCTCTTTGTGTCTTTTCAGCACTTCGGTAATGTAAGGGATGTCATATGTCCAATCGACGTCCATATAAACGGTTTTAGGTTTGAATCCCGCCGAAGTCAATACATCGATCAAATCATCCAAATACCCGATAGAATTGTACTGCGGGCAATTTTGCACGATGGCGTAAAAATTATTGGCAACGTTGAAATATGACGGGTTATTGGCGTAAATGGCATCAAATCCGTTTTGATCGCGCCATTCCCATCCGGCAACCACATTCCAATGTATGCCCACCGCCGGCATTTCATCGCCCCATTTTTCCTTTGCCACGTTCAGAAAATCGACATAATCTTGTCGGAGTGTTGCGAGTAAGGTATTATAATCGCCCATCGACACGGCGCAACCGTTATTTTTTTTCGCCGCGGCTTTACGTTCTTCCCAAGTGCCTTTGGTGGCTGCGAGCTTATTCGCGTCGAACTCGGGAAGCAAATTGGGTTGTCGTTCGTCGAACAGGATTTCGTCGGGAACAATCGGTACCCGATCTTTGGTTACAAACCAGCCTTTACCGTCGGGGTTGACTCGATCGACGGGATTGGTAATTCCGAAAACAGAGGAAAATATGTTGACTCCGTTCACCGCTTTACCGTTGAGTTCGGCTCCGCCGAGCGAGGTTCCCGGAATACATTGCGTAAACCCGGGCATCTCCACCGACAAGGGAATACCTTCTTCTTTCAATATCGGAAGCACTCCGCTTGTACTTGACATATATCCGATTTCGGCGGCATATACCGAAAATGATCCGCCGGTTCTTTTCAAATTTTCAATCAATTGGGACCATAAATTTCTGTCGCCGAAACTTTCGTCGACATGTCCGTTAACAATGGTTCCTCCCGGTTTGTACCACACATTGCCTCCGCATTGATTGGAAACAAACGAGAAAGAAGCAACTTTTTCGGTATCGTCATCATCATCCGGCGGAGGGGTTGATTCGTTTTTGCAATTGGTACAAAAGAATATACCCGCACAAATAAAGGCGAAAAATGACAACGACATCATATTTTTTTTCATACATCAAATTTTTAGGTTACATAAACCTCGCAGTTTTTTACTTTTCCTTGTTTTAGTTAAACCCGACGGAGATATTGATGTCTCCGTCGGGTTTGTTAATCTGCCTTTTTAATTATTCGTTACCGAATTATTTTTATGAATTAATTATAGGGCGTTGTTCTCACGGTTAAACCGGCTGTCAACAGAAAAACATTGTTTTGTGCGTCGTATGCCAACCCTTCAAATCTGATTTTATCATCCGGATTACTTGGTGTGGCTTTGCTCCAAATGAACACGAGTTCTTCTTGCGTATTTACTCTTTCGGGATTTATTACTTTTAAAATAACAAAATCGGTTCCCGGATCGATACCGTCATCGGATATGAAAGCAGCACACTCATCGGCAGAAGCCAAATCGGCTGCGGTCAAATCGGTTTTGTGATCGCATACGTACAATTGGAATTGAACCTGGGGATAATACGCTCTCGCAAAATAATTTTGATTACCATGATCGGCAGGAATACCTTGTCCTTCGAAATTGAAATTTGCTTTATACCCCTCTCCGATTTTAAACATACAAGTCATATCGCCGTTACCTTGTACATAATAGTTTTTTCCCGGATCAGCTTCTTTATCGACCCGTTGTACCACAAAGGGTATCATTCCGCTGCTCGGAAGCGGAGTAGCGGAAATAACGGGAACCTGTTGATCCACGGACTTCGTCGATTCGCTTGCCAAGTAAAGACTGATGGCTTGGGTGTTATCGGCATCAAAACCTTGTTCCAACTTGGCCGGAGCTGTGGCCCAACCTTCGGCAGCTTTATCGCCCGTTAAATGGTCACGTCTCAGCATGTACGCCACACCGCCTTCGAGTTCGAACGATTTTACTTTATTGTTCGTATTACCTCCCGTATACACGTTGTAACCGACCAAGTATCCGTCGTTATCCGTAGCGCCTTCGGGAACTTTAAAGGTATAAATACCCTTGCCGAGACCTGCGGGAGAACTGAGCGAAGAAGTGCTGCCGAGACCCGCAATTTTGATTTTCGTGCCGGCTCCTCCGGTTCCCGGTTGAAAAGTGACCAACACTTTGCCTTTTTGTTCGATGGTGATTTTACCGCCTTCGGGTAAAACTTTACCGGCAGCAAATTCATCGCCATTAAATTGCGTACCGTTCAATTTTGCTTGATATTTGCCTTCGGTCAACGTAATTTCGATAGCGGTCACATCCACTGCCGGAAAGTTGGCTGTCGGCAAACTGATCGTTTTATTGGCAAATTGGGTACTGATGGCGTCCTTGTCGGGATCAACCACCGGTTCCGGTTCCGGTTCCGGTTCCGGATCGTCATCTTTACTGCAACTTTGCAAGCAACACGCCATCGAAAACGTGATGGCAACAAACAGAAATAACCATTTCTTTGTTTTCATTTTTTAAGATTTTAATTGGTTAAATAATTATTGATTGATTGTATTAATGCAATTGATATGATGCCGTCGCATCGTAAAATCGGATTACCATCCGGGGTTTTGCCAATTCGCGCCGGTATACTTTTCCATTTTTCGTACTTCGGCAGGCGAAAGAGGAAGCTTTAAAAATTTGGCGTCGTTGCTCTTCCGAGTGTCCACAGCAAACCGTGCATTGGTGTAATCAAACGTATCGTCGTCGTTTTTCGTCACGTTCATCCCGGTAATGTTCTTGTCCGTTTTCTCGAGAATCATCCAACGGCGCACGTCGTAAAAGCGATGTTGTTCGAACGCAAGTTCCACACGTCGTTCGTTGCGATATCTCGTACGGAACTCCGTTTGCGAAGGAGTTCCCGATGCATTGAACCGCGGCATGACGGCACGATCTCTGACGGCATTTACCGCCGCAAGAGCAGTCGTCACGGAACCGTCAACTCCGGGCACGTTAACATTCGGTCCGTATGCTTCGTTGGCGGCTTCGGCGAAATTCAAGTAGAGTTCCGCCAAACGGAATATCTTCATGTATCCGTCCGCTTGGTTATTGATATCGGATCGGTTATTATTGAATTTCCGCAGATAATATCCGGTACGCGTATATTTAATATCCGTCGAGGAAATTTGACAATTTCCGCCTTGATAGATTTGCAACGCCGAGCTCGGATCGGTAAGGTTAAAGAACGCTCCGTTGTAATAAAGGGAGGCGGCCATTCGGGGATCGCGTCCCGTATACGGATCCATCGGGTCGTACGAGCTTGCCGCGTTGACTCGCGGATTAACGCCGTCGTAAATCACGCATCCGTCCGCATCCAATACAAACGGTAGGGTTCCGTCGGCCATTTCGTAAGCGTCCGCCATCTCTTGCGTGGGACATGCACCGGCTCTGATGGAACTCGAGTTTGTCGGTAATGCGGCATCTCTCCACACGGCCAACTGATTTTTGCATTCCAAAATGGTTTCTTTATCGATGGTTCTCGTCAGATCCAACTTACTGAAAAAATACGACTGGTAAGCGCTTCCGGAACTTGCAAGCGCTTCGCCCGACGGTGCATCGGTGTACAATTTATAATCGTTGGCTAAACATTCGTTAAGCGCTTTTCCGGTAATTCGTGCCGCTTTTTGCCACATCGCTTGTTCGTCACCGCCGGTATTCCACAGTTTGCTTGCGGCATAAAGCGCAGCTTGCGATTCCACGGCATAAGCCACGGCCCGCGTCATTCGTCCGCGATCTCCCGGCTGCCCGAGCCCGATATTCCACATTAAACCGTAATTGATTGCTCTTTCGCAATCGATCACAACGGAATCCACGCATGCCGAAAAAGAATTTCGTTCGTAACGGGAATAATCGGAAATATCGTCTCCCGCTTCCCGTATAATCGGCGCCGGTCCGTAACGTTTCACGATTTGCCAGAAATAAAATGCACGAAGCATGTACACCTGAGCTTTCCAATCGCGTATTTCGCCGCTGTATTTCGTAATATCGTTAAGCGGAGAAGTTTTGATTTCTTTCAGAAATATGTTGCAGGTTCTGATACCCCGATAATATAAATCCCAATAATCGGCCATCGGGAAGGAACTTGCCGAGACATTGCCCAAATACCAGTTTTGCACGTTTCCGCTCACGCTGTTGCGCACATCTTCCGCTTCGTCGCAAAATGATGCAAGAAGGGTTCCGTCGTACGACATCGAATAATCTTTAATACTGTCGCCTTCGGGCATGTACGAATAGCATTTGTTGACATAACCTCTGGCAAGGTCAAAGTCGGCGAAAATTTCGGGTAAGGTTAAACGCCCGTCGCTCGGCATATCCAATACATCGTTACAGGATATGACCGTTATTGCGATTGCCGCCGTTATGGTTATTTTCTTGATTATGTTCATTTTTCGGGAATTTAAAAGGTAAACTTGACGCCCAGATTAAGCACTCTGTAATTTTGAAACCGATCGAGACTCGCTATTTCGGGGTCAATGCAATCCGTTTTCAGAAAATCCCACGTAACCAGATTTTGCGCG
This sequence comes from Bacteroidales bacterium, assembly GCA_031551455.1. Classification (GTDB taxonomy): domain Bacteria; phylum Bacteroidota; class Bacteroidia; order Bacteroidales; family UBA4181; genus JAIRLS01. Next base: position 25,315 of record JAVBNP010000007.1, read on the forward strand.
CTGAAAACCAACCGAATTTGTTCGGCTTTAATCCATCTCAAAACGGAAGCGGGAAGCGAATAAGCCAGTTCCAAATTTTTGATGCGCACGTATGATGCATTCATGGTGAAAAAATCGTTGGGCTGTCTGCTGACCGATTTTTGTTGCGACAAAGCCGGGAATGTTATCTCTTCACCCGCCGCGGCTCTTTCGGGAGTCCACGCTTGCGTGTGAATGTCGGAATAAACGCCTCCGTAGGGACTCTCGTCGATACCGACAACATCATGGTATTGTCGCGAAGAATATCCCGTTCCCTGCACCAAACAACTCAATTCGATTTGTTTGTAGCGGGCTCCGAAACTCACGCCGTAGTTAATTCTCGGAATGACGGAATATCTCGTCGGCGCCATATCTTTCTCGTCGATGATATCTTTACCATCAGGCGTTTTGTCGCCGTTCAAGTTTTGGTACTTGAAATCGCCCAAACGCGGAGTTCCGAAAGCGTAGGATACTTTATCGAGTTCGGCTTGCGAAGTAAAATATCCGCTGCCGTTACCGTAGTCGACCAAATAACCGAATTGCTGCCCGTCGGAATACCCTTCTTTCCGGTGTTGATATGCATAACCCGTTCCCATAGGCGTTTCATCGCAATACGTCACGGTATTTTTCGCATACAAAAAGTTGGCATTGACGAAAAACGAAAAATCGTTGTTCAAATTCTTAAAATATCCGACGGTTGCGTCGATACCGTTATTTTCCATTTTTCCTTCGTTAACGGGCGGATAAATACTTGCCGTTAATCCGGTAAATGAAGGTACCGCGCCGATGGTATTGATCAGCATGTTATCGGTACGGTTAATGAAATAATCGACTGTCAACGAGATACTTCCGGCAATAACAAGATCGATGCCGTAATTCATGTTTAACGTTTTCTCGGGTTCCAGATTCGGATTTCCTTTGTAGTATTCCGTTATCATGTAACTCAAGTTCTCGATGTACCGATTGCCCTCGTTGATAAGTTTATCGGTATACCGAAATCTGGCTCCACCCAATTGATCGTTGGAGGTTTGCCCGACGGACGCGCGCAACTTCAGCTCGGTAAGCCAATTCGTATCGGAAAGAAACCCTTCCCGCGAAAGCACCCATGCCGCTGAAACGGCCGGAGTAAACGTAAATCTCTTCGAACGGGCAAACTGATCCGAACCCGAATAACCGACATCGCCTTTCAGAAAATACTTGTTGTCGTACCCCCACGTTGCCGTGACTCCGGAACTGATTCTGTTGTACGGAAATACATAATCACCATCGATTCTGTCCGATACGCTGTTTTCGTAATACACATATCCCATGCCCGAAACCGAATGCTTACCGAAATCGCGGTTGTAATCCAATTGCGCCCCGGTGCTCAATCGATAAGAAAAAAGCGACGATTTGCCGTATTGAAGCGGAGTGTTGGTCCATGTTCCGGCGCCGATTTGATTAAATTCCAAAACAGAGGGGTTGTTACTCCTCACCCAACGTTCGTAATCCTGGCTCGCAATCTGATTTCCCGACGAGTTGGTTTGGTATGCGAACCGTCCTCCGAGTCGAAGTCCTTCCGTCAGAAAATCCATTTTCAAATCCAACCCGGTTTGCGCCATTACTTCCGTTCCCGTGTATCGTCCGAATCCCGATCGGTTAAGCATGCCATATGCGGGATTATCCACGTAAGAAGTGGTCAAAACTTCTCCGCCGATTATTTTCGACGGATTCGACGGATCGGGATACATCGGAGTGTACGGACCGTACATGGTCGGAGGCAAATAAAACAATCCCGCATAAACGGCATCATTGGCTTGCCTCCCGGTGCTTTCCTTGGTTACGTTACCGTTCAAACGGATAAATCCGTCGAGAACATTGTTGAGTTTGAAATCCAAGTTGGTACGATAATTAAAACGGTAATTATCGCCCGCTTTGGAATCATACGTTACCTGTCCGGCTTTGAACGTGCTCTGATCGGTAATGAATTGCCCCCCCTGATGCATGAAATTCACGTTCGAGTACATTTTGATTTTCTCGTTTCCGGCCGTTGCTCCGATTCCCGCCCGTTCCATCCATGCATACGATTTGAACATCATATCGTAATAATTATTATCGGGATACAAATCTCTGTTCGAGCCCGAAGCATAACCGTCCATTTCCGTTTGCGAAAACGGTTGCGTTCCGACCGAACCGTCATTTTTCCATGCTTGATTTCGAAGCGTGGCATATTCGTATGCGCCCACGGTATAAGGTTTTCGCGTCATTTGTTGGAACGATTGATCGTACGTAACGGTAACCTTCAGATTTTGAATCTTTCCCCGCTTGGTGGTAATCACGATGGCGCCGTTGGCTCCTTGAATACCGTACAAAGCAGTCAGCGATGCATCCTTGAGCACCGTAACGGATTCGATTTCTTCGGGCGTGATGTAATCGATACTTTCGATCGAACAGATCACTCCGTCGAGAATGTACAGCGGCGTTTGCCCATTGATGGTCGAAATGCCGCGAACGTAAGAGGCTACGGTTCCGCGCGAAAGTTCGCCGTTCGTTTCCGTGGTGATTAATCCCGCCAACCGTCCCGTAAAAGTTTGCGACAGGTTAGCAACGGGGGATTTCGCCAGTTCTTCGCCGCTCACGGTTACAACGGCTCCCGTCACAGCTTGCAACGGTTGCGAGTAATATCCGAGATTGATCCGCCGTTCCGTCGAATCGGCTTGTTCTTCCTGCGGATTGATCGGCTCTTCCTTTTCCGGAGATTGTGCTTGCAACGATAACGACATCCATCCGAAAAGAGACAGGCATAAACCGATCCCGCGCAAAGCCGTTATTGTTTTGGGTTTTATATTGAATCTCATTTCTATTCTCATTTTATGATGCATACTTTTACCAACCGGGATTTTGCCATGAGTTGCCGGTTATTTCTTCCAATCGCGTGGCTTCATCCCGCGGAATGGGTTGCAACAAATATTTGTTGGTATAGCATTCGCGCGGCGCTTCGCGAACAAGTCGGCGAGTATACGTATGTGATGTATGATTTTTGGCGGGCGAAACATCGACGATTTCCATCGCGGAAAGCCATTTATCGGTTGCGCGAAGATCCTTATCGCTTCCTTTTTCGGTCCATCGACGTGTGTCGAAATAACGAGTTTCTTCGAATCCCAGTTCGATGCGACGTTCTTGGCGAACATATTGTCGCATTTCCGTTTGATCGTTCGGGTTCGAAGGTGCAATAGCGGGCATGGCCGATCGGCTTCGTATCTCGTTAAGCAAGGGTACGGCTTCGTTTGGGTGACCCGATTCGACAGCCAACTCCGCAACGTCGAGAATTATTTCGCTCAGTCGGAATAACTTCCAACCCGGTGCGTAATAGGTTAAATCTTGTTCTCCTTCCGTGGGATGCAGAAATTTCTGAGAATAATATCCCGTACGGGTATACGCACGATATGCATCGCTGTTGCCCGGACGGATACCCGTCAGTTGATCGTCCTTATCCGTCCAAATAGTCATCCATGTATTGTTCTTGACGATAAATCGTTTGGAACCGTTGTAATATACGGTGGCATAAAAACGGGGATCTCTGTTTTTGTAGGGATTCGTTTCGTCGTACAACGGTCGCGTATTAGCCATACCATTGTAATTGTATGTCAACGCGGCGGGATTGTAATTCGGAAAAAGATGCGTTGGTTCGCCGGTATCGTTATACGGTTGTTCCGACTTTAAAACGGTGTGCGCAATCGTTCCGTCGGTTACTTCGAAAGCATCCACATACTCTTGAGTGGGACATGCGCCGCATTTGTATTTGCCCAAAAACGAATTGACTAACCACTGGCGGTCTTGTTTCACCTGATGCTGCCAAATCGTTTCTTTGTCGCGCGGATTGGGCGAGTAATCGACTTCGTTGCAGAAGTATTCCTTGAATGCACCCGCGGCATTGATCAACGCTTGTTTGTTGGGGCCGTCAAGCACATCTTGATACGGATCGGTATAAACAGCTCCCGGCGTAACGGTATTACCCGCATTGTATAATTCGTAACCGTTGCTTCTCAAATTTTGCAACGATTGTTTGTTGATTTGATACGCTTCTTCCTTCGTGTACGTACCGTCGTCATAACGGGGGCTGACGGCGTAAAGCACGGCCTTTGATTTAATCGCTTCGGCTACGGCTTTCGTTATGCGCATTTTTTCGGCTTCGGTGGTGATTCTCCACGGCAACGCATTTGCCGCCAATGCCGCATCACAATCCGCCGCGATAAATTTGACGATTTCTCCGTAAGATGCTTGTTTCAACATCGAAAAATCCTGATTGACTTCGTAAGGATCTTTATCGACGGGAAACGATGCTCCGTACCACTTGAGAAGTTCCATGTAATAATATGCTCTCAATACATGCGCTTCCGCTTTCCAACGTTCTCTGTCGGAAGCGCTGTTTACCGTCGCGTTGTCGATACGGCTCAAAAAATAAGAACAATCCCGTATGGCTGTCCAATAATACTTCCAATAAGTTCCGAGACGCTTGTTGGTCGAAGGCATGTCTTCGTACAACGGATTTCCGCCGGCCGATACGTTGCCGTTGTAATATTGCACCACGCGAAGGCCCGCGCAATCATCCGCATCCCATGCATCATCGGACAACGTGGTGGGAACGGAGGTGGAAAAATAATACCAATTTCCTTTAGCGGGAACGTAACTGTAACATGTGTTCAGATAAGCGGCCACTTTGTCGTTGTCGGCAAATATCTGGTCGTACGTCAATATTCCGTCCGGCGACATATCCAACACGTCGGTGCATGCCGAAAAGACAACGACGGAACCGAAAATGATTATAATAAAGAAAAGTATTCGTTTCATGATTTTATTGTCTTAAAAAGTGGCACTTATTCCGAAATTGTACATTTTGGTCATCGGATATACAATCCCGCTCAAATTCGCCGTCGGCGAAAACGATTCGGGATCCAACGTATTCATTTTCAACTTATCCCAAGTGATCAAGTTCTGACCGCTGACATAAATGCGAATATTGCTCATTTTCAAATACCTGATCCATTTTTCGGGGAAGGTGAATCCGATCTCCGCATTTTTCAATCGGAGAAAGGATCGATCCATCACGAAAAAGCTGTTTGCCGTGTGATTGGGTCCGGAAGTCAAATGCAATGCGGGATATGTAATTTCGGCACCGCTCTCGTAACGTTCCTTCGTCCATGCGGTTCGGTGGTAGTCGAAATAATTACCGCTGTACAACGTCTCGTAAACGCCTTCGTTGGAATAACACATGCTCGTTCCGCCCAATCCTTGAAAAAGAACCGAAAAATCGAACCACTTGTACGTAGCACCCAAGGAAAGGCCGTACGATATTTCGGGGATCATTGTTTTTCCCAACGGAACTTGATCTTTTTCATTGACAACTCCGTCTCCATTTTGATCGACGTATTTGAAATCGCCCAATCCGTATTTGCCGAATCCGTAAGTGATTTGATTGCCGTTTTTATCGACGTATTTGTCGATTTCTTCCTGCGTATTGAGATAACCGTTGCCGTTGCCGTAATCGATTTCGTACCCGAAAATCGTTCCCAACGGATAACCCGTTTGACGATACCTATACACATTATCTTCAGCAAGTTGCGGTTCATCCATAAAAATTACTTTATTTTTGGCGTAGCCGAGATTACCTTTCACGAAAACAAGAAGATCCGAATTAATTCGTTTGTTGTAACCGATTTCGATTTCAAACCCGTGATTATCTACTTTTCCCATGTTGTATCGGGGAATATTCTTCAATTCGACCCCCTGCAATTCCGGAATCTTGTTCCGACCAATCAATATCCTCTCCCTTTTTTCGAGAAAATAATCAAAACTCAAATCGAGGCTGTTGAATAATTGAATGTCGATCCCGTAATTTTGCTTGGTTGCCGCTTCCCATCCCACATCCATGTTTCCGAGCATCCCTTCGTTTATGTAATGTCCGTTGGACAAACTACCCAAAAAGAATTCTCCATAACTTCCATTAGTATTTCTGTCTTGGTAATACATCTTATCCAAATACAAAAAACGATCATCACCCATTTTATCGTTTCCGACTTTACCGTACGATCCTCTTATTTTAAGCCCGGACACATACGGCAACAACGGTTTGAAGAACGCTTCATTGCTTACGCGCCATCCCAAGGAAACCGCGGGAAAGAATCCGAAACGTTTGGTCGGTGTAAACTGTTCCGAACCATTGTATCCCATATTAAATTCGCCCAAGTACCGATCATCGTACGAATAGGTAACGCGGCCCACCAAACCCAATACATTATAAGGTAATTCGATAGGATTTGCCGACTCCCAATTATCACGCTGTGCCAACAACAATCCTCCCACCCTGTGTTTCTCGGCAAAAGTGCGCGAATAATTCAATGAGGCTTGAAGATTTATGTTATAGCGATAACCGGCAATTTTCGATATCCCCATCGTTCCTTTGCTCATATTGGTCGAAAATACGGGTTGGCTTTCGTCACCGACGGTGAGAATTCGCGCAATGTACTGTTGTGCACCGATATGCGCATTCATCACGGTTGAAGAATAGCTGTCGAACGACACCATTCCTTTGAGTGAAAGGCCTTTGGTTAGAAACGACATATCCCACTCCATCCCGTACGATCCGTTGAAATTCATTCGCGTATCGTTGCGATATCCCGATCTGTTGACAATTTCGTATCCCGATCGCAAAAGATTATCAAATTTAATAACTTCGCCGGCCGGAGTGGTGGTACCTTTCATCGCAATGGTGGTAGGTCCCATTTCAAACGGGCGTGAATATTGCAGTGAACGGAAGACATCCGACATCATTTCGTTTGCACTGTTAGTTGGATCATCTCCGTAATTTTTTGTACTCGGCATGGCCACTTTCTCTATGTAGCTGCCCATGTTCAGAAACGCCTTTAAACTGCGAGCTAACTTATAGTCGACGTTTGCCCTGAATCCGTAACGATCCATCCGAACTTGAGGATCATACTCCAAATCCTTCTCTATTTTGAATTGTCCTCCCTGGTGGATATATGAAACATTGACGAAATACTGCATCCGTTCGGTACCTCCGCTCATATTAACGCTTGCTCTGGTTTGCGGCGCAAAACGACGCATCATCTCGCCGTAATAAAAATGACTCGGATACATGTATTGTTCGAGCGCGGTTTTATTCGATTTGGTATATTTTGCGATTTCTTCGTCCGAATAAATGATCGGAAGGTTATCATTTAGTGAAGCTTCATTTTTGAGCCGCATGTAATCCCACGAATCCAACCGTTGAGGTTCTCTGGTAAAGGATTGAAGCGATGTTTCCAAGTTGACCGACAATTGCATCTTGCCGACCTCGCCTCGTTTGGTGGTGATCAGAATCGCTCCGTTGGCGCCCCGAACACCAAAAACGGCCGTGGCCGAAGCGTCCTTGAGAACCGATATTGATTCGATTTCGTTGGGATCCAGGACTCCCATATTGTCCCGAGGCACCCCGTCAATCAAAATTAAGGGGTCCGAAGAGTTGGTTGTAGCCGCTCCGCGGAGATACATTCTCGCATTATCGTTGCCCGGTTGCCCCGAACTTTGAACGGAGGAAAGCCCGGAAATGCGTCCCGCAAGGGCATTATTTAAATTGGCGGCGGAACTTTTTTTCAGATCTTTGGTTTGAATGGACGATATGGCTCCCGTTACCGATTCTTTTTTCTGTGCTCCGTAAGCCACGATCACCACTTCGTCCAATTTTTGCTCCGCGGGCTCCAATAATATGTTGAACGACGATTTTCCTTCAACACTCACATATTCGGTTTTATAACCGATGTACGATATTTTCAATCGACCGTTCTCGGGAACTTCGAGTGAAAAGACCCCGTTGATGTCCGATACCGTCCCGGTGGTTGTTCCGTCGATGAGTACGTTGGCGCCGATGGCCGGCAGCCCTTCGTTATCCGTAATGACGCCCGAAACTTTTTTCTTCTTTGCGGGAGCCGGTTTATCGCTGCCGGGCTTTTTTGAAATGTATACTTGATTTCCGTCGATGACGAATTTGCTCGAACTGTCCTTGAATAATATTTCCAGAACTTTCGACAATGGTTGATCCTTCAAGTCGATGGTTACCTTTCGGTTAAGATCGACATCTTGGTCGGAATAAAAGAAATATACCTTACTTTTTTCTTCGATAACGGTTAAAATTTCCTTAACCGTTTTGTTTTCTTCTCGTATGGTTAAACCGGGAGTTTGTGCATATCCCGTATTTGCAAGCGCCTGTATGAAAACAACCATTAACAGGCACGTTATGCGTGACATTTGGGTCATAGGCTGAGTGTGTGTTTGGTTTACCTACTATGTTATCTTCAATAATTTGTATTTGCGAATTCGATGCGATTTATTCTATGCTTATGTTGACATGATTGATGGTTTTATGGTATTTACTATATTGATTACTACTCAAAATTGATCAAGTATTCATTGTTTTCCACGACGCAGTTCATGGCGGCAACTTCAGACAAGCCTTTCAGTAATTGTCCGAAATCGTCTTTCAGAACCAACTTTCCCGAACAGGTCATACCCGACGGAGAGGACGCTAATTTGATGGTTACGTTGTAATAGCGTGACAATCGACGCAAGACATTTTCAACGGATTCATTCCTAAAGACATAAACTCCGGAATGCCATGAAACGTAGCTTTCCACATCCACATTTTTTACCGTACCGACCTGATCCGTGTAAGTATACATCTGATTGGGTCGTAACAATGTTGCAGTACCAACTTCAGGTTGAACATTTACGGTACCGTTTACCAATACCACTTGGGCTTGTTTTTCCTCTTTATAGGCGGATAAATTAAACGCCGTTCCGAGCACTCGTACCTCTATGGTGTTGGTCTTTACGATGAACGGACGATTTGCGTCGTGAAACACTTCGGCATAAATTTCCCCTTCCGCAAAAATTTCGCGTTTATCTTCGGCAAAAATCGAGGGATATGTAACCGTTGATCCCGAATTCACCCAAAGCGAGGTGCCGTCAGGCATTTTCAAGAAAGCTCTTTTGCCGTACGGAACACGCAGTTGATATTTCTGCGGAACATTTTCGGTTTCGAGAGCAACCGCTTCCCGATTGACTTTCATTTTCCCGCTTTTATCGTATTCAATATCCGCTTCGGAACCGTCGACATCTACCACAACATCATCCGCAACCAATTGTATTTGACCTGTTGACGGAACAGGATTGATGACATTTTCGTAAATAATCTCCGATGATGATCCGATTTGAGGACTATCGCTTGTTTTCAACACCGTGAACAACGAAATTCCCGATATTGCCGCGATAAAACATGCCGCCGCCGCATAACGAAAAATACGAAGCCTCCTTCTTTTTAATTCGTTTCTTCGGTTGGTTTCGATAATCCGTCTCCATACCATGCGAATTCGTTTATCGGAAACATCCGGTTTGCTTTCGCGCAACTCATTAAGGATGGTACAAGCAGCATTAAATTCCGTTTCGTTTATCTTTTTCCGACGAAGAAGCGATTTCCAAAATTTCTCGCTTTCCGCGGTGGGATAAAGTATTGTTTCGACGAAATAATCGTCGATCAAGTAATCTTCGGCTTTATAAGATTCGTACTTTACGGACATATTCCAACCGGTTTTGATATATAGTATCGGAATTGATTTTTTGGTACTCACTTTTTTGTTCTTTTTTTGTTCTTTTTTTGATTTTTTTCGTAAAAAATTCATAACACAATTGTTCTAAAACAATTGAGCATAAAAAAATCCGTATGAATACATAAATATCATACGGATTTCGAAAACAATAATAGAATACGTCCGACGCCGAATTTGAAAGAATCGACAATCGAATCAGCCGATTTTACGGTGTAAAAATCGGTTGATTAATGTTGTTTTTTGCGTAAAAATATTTTGGCAAGGAAGAGCAGTATCATCATTTGCAATGCTCTCAATTTCTTGATTGCCCTGTGAATAAGATTTTTCACGGACTGGTAGTTGATACCCATCAACGAAGCAATGTCCTCCACGGAAAGTCCGTCGACAAAACGGTAATACAAAACTTCGCGCTGCCGGATATTAAGTTCCGACATGAGACGTTTGACCCGCAATTCTTTTTCGTCGATGTTTTCTTTTTCCATCCACGTTTCCATATTGCTTCTTTCCTTTTGCCCATGCGAATCCGAATCCGTCATTTCCGTATATACCGCTTCTTTTTTCAACAGAAAGAACAACCGATTTCTGAAAGCACCCATGATGTACAACTTCAGATTACGAATCTCGGCCAATTTTTCCCTGCGAATATAAATGTCCGTAAATACGTCGTGCACGGCATCTTCAATCAACGCCGGTTTTGCGCGCAACGAGAGTCCGAAAGCATATAAATCCCTTGCATATAATTCGTATATTTTGGCAAAAGCGCCATCGTCGCCTTCCAAAAAATCATGAAGCAGGCGATGATTGTCCGAGTGGTCAAATATGTTTTTTTTATGCTTCATGACAACATTTACGAAATCGACTGCCGGTTATATTCGAGAATTACGCTAAATTGATGCTCATTGTCGTCCGATATTCAAATATTCGGTTCTCGAATGAAACACCTTTATTTTGATAAGGTTTTACTTCTCAATAAAAAGATCGTTTATTTTTTATGACCGGATTTTATTTCAAACATTTTTCCCGGAAACAAAAATCGATCCGAACCGATAACGCGGGATAATCGAATTAATTGCCGTTATGATATTTTTCCGGTAATACACGGACAAAACGGGCTATCTTCCGCTTGATCACTATTTTATTCGAAAACAAAACCAAAAAAATGTCGGCTGATTAATCCCATGAAAATACGATTTCGAATTTGTCCTTATCGAATAAAATTCATGAATACTTTTCCCGTTGGTTGAGGCGGTTGAATATCAATGCCGGCTTGTTTTGTTTTCAGCAACCATGCCATGTTCGCTCCCAATACCCGCATGATCTGCAAGCCCTCCGAGTCCTGCTCGGCTTCCCCTTCCTGCATGCCGTGTATAATGTTCCAATAATTGGATGAAACCACCACCATTTCGGAAATGGTTAAATAATGGTTTAAGCTGTCCAACGTTATCGAACCACCCGAACGACGAAGTGCAACAACCGCGGCGCCGACTTTATGACGCATTTGATTGCCGTTTGCACCGGAAACATAAAATACCCTGTCGAGAAAACATTTCATGGTACCGGCAATACCCGAATAATAAACGGGAGAACCGAGAATAATTCCGTCTGCTTCTGTCACGGCGGGAAGATAGTGATTCAAATCGTCATTACGTACGGCACATTTACCGTCTTGATTTTTGAAACATTGTCGGCAAGCAATGCAACCACGAATATTCTTATTCCCGATATGCAAAATCTCGAAGTCGATTCCTTCGTCGATTAATATCTCTCCGATTGTTTTTAAAGCAAACCAAGTATTTCCTTTTTGTCGAGGGCTTCCGTTAATGGCAATAACTTTCATGGGTGACGATGATTTATTTTCGATAATTTATTCGCAATAATTTTCAACCAATAAGCGTCCGTGTCGTCGAAATCGTTCAAACGATTACTGTCCACATCTAAAACGCCCGTTACCGACTCGTTTGATATTATCGGAACGACAATCTCCGACTTTGATTCACTGCTGCAGGCAATATGTCCCGGAAAAAGCGACACATCAGGAACCACAACAACTTTTCGTTCCTTCCATGCGGTTCCGCAAACTCCTTTTCCGTATGCGATGCGAGTACATGCCACCGGCCCTTGAAACGGACCCAAAACCAACATTTCATCTTTTACGGAATAAAATCCCACCCAAAAAAAATCAAATGTTTGTTTCAATGCTGCCGCCGTATTAGCCAAATTGGCAATTGGATCGGGTTCACCGTCGATCAATGCATCCATTTGCAAAATCAGATTCCGATATTTTTCTTCTTTCGAACCGAGGCTCAATACATTGAGATTTTCCATTGATCTAAAACACAAATGTTACCATCCCCTACTAGTGACTTATATTCAACATATTAACAATAAAATTATTGTAAAATATATCAAATGTATCAAGGTATTATTATGTCGCAAGTTTTATTTTTTGACAAATTTATAAACACTTTCCGTTTATTGATATCTATTTTGTAAAAATAAGAAACACAAAATATGGCTAAGTAAGCTTATTTAACCAAATATTATCATTCGTTAATTTTTAAACAATCCGGTATCACCATACATGCCAATGATGTATCCGGGTCCGTTTAAATCTTACATTCTCTCCTATCCTTTTCCCACAACCCTTTTCAAATAATCCCGCAAAACCAATGCATGATTCTCCGTCACATTTTTCGAAGCATACAACAAGGTAACCGTTTGCTTATCTTTTATTTTATCGATAAAATCCTTTACTGCCGACGACTCGGCCAACTCTTCCGTATATTTTTTCTCGAATTCCTTCCAACGACTCTCTCCGGCTTGATGATACCATTGTCTGAGCGGCGTTGAAGGCGCTATATTTTTAGCCCAAAGGTCGTAATGGAACATCTCCTTTTTCATGCCTCTCGGCCAAAGCTTATCCGCCAAAACTCGAAACCCGTCCGATCGTTCCTCCGCATCGTAAACGCGCTTCACCTTTATTTGCGTCATACCTTATCGTTTTTATACACGACAAATATCAGCAGTTTTTTGTTCGACCGTTTCGGGGCAAAGACATTTTCGGAACATAATCGATTTTATGCCCAATAAGTGGCTTTACCTATTTTTATTCCTCATAATCAATTATTTAAAATCAAAACAATTGATTCTAAAAACATTAATCACAATTACTTAATAATCAGAAGCTATTTAATTTTCCATTCATTTTTTAATATCATTTACAATCTTAAACTTAAAATATCATATTTCATATCGAAAAATAACATATTGTAATTAAAATACAATTTTTGCTTTAAAATAAAAACATATATTCATTTTTATATTATTTTTTGATATTAAAATTGTCATTTTAGTAAAATATTATTTTTATTTGCAGTGTCATTTAATATCAAATCGTAACATAAAAATCATATTTTGGTTATGAAATTCACAAAAATGCATGGTTTAGGAAACGATTACATATATATCAATTGTTTTGAAGAGCAAATCGATAATCCGGAAGAAGTGGCCGTTCGTGTCAGCGACCGTCACAAAGGGATAGGCTCCGACGGTTTGGTACTGATCATGCCGTCAGACGATTGCGATTTTCGTATGCGTATGTTCAACGCCGACGGGTCGGAAGCACAAATGTGCGGCAATGCGGCGCGTTGTGTCGGAAAGTATTTGTACGACAACGGATTGATCGCCGACACGACGCTCACCTTGGAAACCCTTTCGGGAACAAAACGGCTTTGGCTTTTTCCCGAAAACGGACAAGTGAAAAAAGTGCGCGTCGATATGGGCGAACCCGTGCTGAAAGCATCGGAAATTCCCACGAAGCTTCCCGTTAATGCGGTGATCGATTGTCCGGTTTACTTTCCGTCGGGAGCAAAGAAAATCACCTGCGTGTCGATAGGTAACCCGCACACCGTTGTTTTTGTCGACGATGTCGAACAAATTTCCACGGCGAAAGTCGGTGCGGAAATAGAAAATAGCCCGATATTTCCCGAGCGCACTAATGTCGAATTTGTCGAATGCTTGGCTCCCGACCGACTGAAAATGCGTGTTTGGGAGCGCGGCACGGGAGAAACGCAAGCCTGCGGCACGGGTGCCTGCGCCGCTCTTGTAGCGGCCGTGCTCAACGGAAAGGCAAAACGCAAAGCAACCGTGAGTTTGCCCGGCGGCGAGCTTGAAATAGAATGGCGCGAAACCGATAACCGTGTTTACATGACCGGCGAAGCGGAAACCGTTTTCACGGGAGAAATATAATTGACCTGATAGGTTTTAAAAACCTGTTAGGTCTTACCTGAAAATGAACATCAATTTTTAAGACCTATCGGGTTTTGAAAACCCAATAGGTCACAGAATAATAAAAAATGGCTTTAATCAACGAAAATTTTCTCAAGTTACCCGGCAATTATCTGTTTGCGGAGATTGCCCGAAAGGTAGACGCATATAAAGCGGAGCATCCCGCACACGATATCATCAGTTTGGGGATCGGCGACGTGACGCAACCGTTGGCACCTGCCGTCATCAAGGCATTGCAGGATGCCGTGTTCGAAATGGCTTCGGAAAAAACCATGCGGGGGTATGCACCCGACCGCGGCTATTCGTTCCTGCGGGAAGCGATCATCGAAAACGATTTCGAAGTGCGCGGCGTATACATCGATCCCGACGAAGTGTTCGTGAGCGACGGTGCCAAAAGCGACACGGGAAATATCGGCAATATTCTGAGCGTGGACAATGTGGTGGCGGTTACCGATCCCGTGTACCCCGTGTACGTGGATACCAACGTGATGGCGGGACGCGCGGGCAATTTGTCGGACGGCCGTTGGAACAACATCGAATATTTGCCGTGTACGGCCGAAAACGGTTTTGTTCCCGAACTTCCGCAACGACGGCCCGATGTGATATATCTCTGTTATCCGAACAACCCGACGGGCACGACGTTGACCCGCACGGAACTGAAACGTTGGGTGGATTATGCGCTCGAAAACGATGTGTTGTTGCTGTTCGACGCGGCATACGAGGCGTTTATCACCGAAAAAGATGTTCCGCACAGTATTTACGAAATTGAAGGCGCCGAACGGACGGCTATCGAGTTCCGCAGTTTCTCGAAAACTGCCGGATTCACGGGGTTGCGTTGCGGCTACACGGTAGTGCCCAAGGAACTGACTGCATCGACATTGTCGGGCAAACGGATATCGCTTAACGATTTGTGGCACCGCCGTCAATCGACCAAGTTCAACGGCACGGCCTACATTGTGCAACGAGCGGCCGAAGCGGTATATTCTCCCGAAGGCAAGCGACAGATTCGCGAAACCGTCGATTATTACATGGAAAACGCACGAATCATCAAAACGAGTTTGGAAAAAGCGGGAATGCAAACGTACGGTGGCGTAAACGCTCCCTACATTTGGCTGAAAACGCCCGACGGAATGTCGTCGTGGGAATATTTCGACCGCTTGTTGCACAATTCGGGAGTCGTGGTCACACCCGGCGCCGGTTTCGGAAAAAGCGGCGAAGGATACGTGCGACTGACGGCTTTCGGTAAACGGGCAAACACGTCGGAGGCGGTGGAAAGGATAAAGAATGTAAGGTAAAAAGTAAGAGGTAATATCTTACACATAATCAATAAAAATGAAAAAGTTAAAATTGGATTATCGATTGTATCCGCGGATTAAAAACCCCTTCGGGGGATGCGCTTAACCCGTGGGAAGTGACCCGAAAAGATGTCGGATAATTTCCCTTGACGGTGTCGGATCAAAAAAGAGGGTTCGCCAAGACCGCGACGAAACTTGTCCCGCACCGCTTTGAAAAGAGATCGTAACGCCTGCAAAAGTAAAAACGGCAGGCATAGGTAAAATCACGACAAAGACGATCCGTCGGTTTCAAAAACCTTGCGGATCGATCAAAAAGGGTAAAACAATTTTTATTCAAATTTTAATTTCATCATGAACAGAACAATTTCATTTATTATAGCGGCATTGTTGGCGGCGCCCGCAACGGGCAAAACGCAATGCGATTTTTCGGCGGGAGCCGATTTTGTAAGTTCTTACGTATGGCGCGGTGTGTATACCGCCGGCACGAGTATTCAACCCTCGATGGGATTGAATGCGGGCGGATTCGGCATCGGCGCATGGGGCAGTGTGGATATCGCAGGTTCCGGATACAAGGAAGTCGACCTTTCGGCAAGTTACACCGTCGGCGGGTTCCGTTTCGGACTGACCGATTATTGGTGGGACGGCGAAGATGCGCACGATTATTTCGATTTCAAGAAGGACGAATCGTCTCATTTATTGGAAGTAAATCTCGGTTACGATTTCGATTTCGGGTTGGCGTTGTCGTGGAACACGATGGTAGCCGGCGCAGGCGATAAGTACGCGGACGGCAACGATGTCCAACGAGCCTTTTCCACTTATGCGGAAGCCGGTTATTCATATTCCGTAAAAGATGTAAACCTCTTGTTTTCTGTCGGCGCAAGCCCGTGGCGAAGCAACGTGTTGTATACCGCTTACGAGAAAGACGGGCAGATGTACGGCACCGACGGTTTTGCGATAACGAACATTTCACTGACCGCTTCGAAAGCGATTGCCTTCTCCGACAGGTTTTCGTTACCGATCTACGGGCGATTGGCCTTCAACCCCACCACGGAAGATGTTTTTTTCGTGTTCGGTTTCACTGTTTAACCTTCAAAACATAAATCGAAATGAAAAAGATAGAAGCAATCATACGCAAATCGAAATTTGAAAATGTCAAAGAAGCCCTGTTGGCAGCCGACATCGAATGGTTCTCGTACTACGACGTGCGGGGCGTGGGTAAAATGCAGCAAGGACGCGTATATCGCGGGATAGCCTACGACACGGGCATCATCGAACGAGTTCTTTTGAGCATTGTGGTGAGAGACATCAACACGGAAAAAACGGTGAAGGCAATACAAGAATGTGCCTACACGGGTGAAATAGGAGACGGACGCATATTTATCTATCCCGTCACCGACGCCATCCGTATCCGTACGGGCGATCGCGGCGACATTTCATTGTATGACGCAAAGCATGAACCTCAAAAATCGTCCGGCCATGAAGCGTAAATTCATTATAAAAACGTGTGTTTTATTGATGTTATCGATCGCGGCGACGACAATCCGGGCGCAGGAATCGGCGGGACAAGCGATTGCCTCGGTAGAAACAGTTGTGCCGGAAGCCGTACTTGAAGTTGCCGAACCCGCCAAAGATGCTGCCGTACTCGACAGCGGCAATACCGCTTGGATGATCGTAGCCACCATTCTTGTGATGCTGATGACTGTCCCCGGCTTGGCCTTGTTCTACGGCGGACTGGTTCGCCAGCGCAACCTGTTGAGCATTATCATGCAATGTTTCGTGTTGGCGGGTATTGTCACCATCATTTGGTTCGCCTTCGGTTACAGTTGGGTATTCGGTACCGGCTTCGCAGACAAGGATAATCTTTTGGGATTCTTTATCGGCGGGTTCGACAAAGTGTTTTTGAAAGGCATCGGCCTCAACACACTGATGGCCAGCCCCGGTATTCCCGAAATCATCTTCGCGCTGTTTCAATGCATGTTTGCTATCATCACACCCGCATTGATTATCGGGGCTTTCGCCGAAAGAGTGAAATTCTCGGGATACCTGCTCTTTGTCGTCCTTTGGTCGATAGTGGTGTACAACCCTTTGGCGCATTGGGTTTGGGGCGGCGGATGGCTGCAAAAGATCGGCGCCATCGATTTTGCGGGAGGCACCGTGGTACACATCAACGCAGGTGTTACGGCGCTCGTAATGGCCCTGCTGGTGGGGCGACGCAAAGACTATACGCCGAACCGCCCGACAACTCCGCACAATGTCACGTTTGTATTCCTCGGCGCCATCTTTCTTTGGCTGGGCTGGTTCGGATTCAACGCCGGAAGCGGTCTTGCGGCCGACGGACTTGCCGCCAACGCATTTTTGGTGACACACTTTGCCACGGCCGTAGCTGTTGTCACATGGATGGCCATTGATTGGATACGCGACAAAAAACCGACCGTCGTGGGTGCATGTACCGGAGCGGTTGCCGGATTGGTAGCCATTACTCCCGCCGCGGGAACGGTCGACCTCACGGGAGCATTCTTCATCGGAGCCGTATCGTCGGCCGTATGTTTCTTCATGGTGGCCGTGGTGAAAGCAAAATTGAAATACGACGATTCGCTGGATGCGTTCGGCGTGCACGGTGTGGGAGGAATCGTTGGTTCGTTGCTCACGGGCGTATTCGCCACACGGGTTATTACGGGCGAAGGCGGCGTGCAAGGAGCATTGTCGGGCGATTGGCATCAGTTGTGGATACAAACGGTCGCCACCCTTGCCACTATCGCATACAGCGCCGTACTTACCGTCATTCTTTTTCACATTGCCGACAAAACCGTAGGCATACGGGTGCTGCCGCGCGTGGAAGAAGAAGGCTTGGATATTTACGAGCACGGTGAAACCGCGTACAATTAAGTCATTGATAATTGATGATTTTCGATTTTTGATTGAAAATCATCAATTATTATCCAAAATAATCATCAAACCAAAAATCAAAAAACGAAAATAAGATGTTAATAATACCAAAGGACTATCATCCGACATTGGATGTTCGTCACACAGAAGAAGCCGTGAAGTTGATCAAAGACACCTTCCAAAAAGAACTTGCCGATGCATTATCGTTGCGTCGGGTTACCGCACCGCTTTTTGTCCTTTCGGGCACGGGTATCAACGACAACCTGAACGGTGTGGAACGTCCCGTTTCTTTTGAGATTTCTTCTATCGGCCAACATGTCGAGATCGTACAATCGCTTGCCAAGTGGAAACGCATGAAGTTAGGCGCCTACAAAATCGCACCGGGCGAGGGTATTTATACGGATATGAACGCTATCCGCCCCGACGAAGAGGAATTGGATAACCTGCATTCGGTGTATGTGGATCAATGGGATTGGGAACGCACCATCACCGCGGCCGATCGCAATCTCGATTTTCTGAAAAGCATTGTCCGTAAGATTTACGGAGCGTTACGCACGGTCGAAAAAGAGGTTTGCAAGACATATCCGAATATCAAACCGTGGCTTTCGCCCGACATCACGTTCGTGCATTCGGAAGACCTCCAAGCCCGTTATCCCGACTTGTCGCCGAAAGAGCGCGAAACAAAAGCCGCCGAAGAATACGGTTCGATATTTCTGATCGGCATCGGCGGTACACTGCCCGACGGCAAGATACACGACGGCCGTTCACCCGACTACGATGATTGGAGCACCGAAACGGGCGCCAGGCGCAAGGGCCTCAACGGCGACATCGTTCTTTGGAATCCCCTGTTAAAATGCGCTTTCGAGGTTTCCTCGATGGGTATTCGCGTCGACAAATCGGCATTGTTGAAACAGTTGAAAATACGGGGCTGCGAAGATCGTCTCGAATTGCTTTTCCACAAAAGCTTGACGGAAGACAAAATACCGCTTTCGATCGGCGGCGGCATCGGACAGTCGCGCCTGTGCATGTATCTGCTGCATTGCGCCCACATCGGCGAAGTGCAGTCGAGCATTTGGCCCGAAAAAATGGTGGAGGAGTGTGCAGCAAGCAATATTTGGTTGAAATAGAGGTCCCCGGGGAGCAGGGCCGGTAAGTTCTAATTTTATTAGTCTTTAAGCTGTCCTTTCAGGACGCCGGGTTTGAGAGGTGTGTTTTTTATCCCGAGGCGTTGCCGTCGGGCGGAAATAAGCCGTGCCTCCGGCCTGATCGCCCAAAGGACATTTGCCTGAAAGGCTGATTTAATTCAGCCCGACGGCAGCGCCTCGGGAAATCGGATGAACGAGATATAATCATCGCGCTGAAAGCGCAGCTTAATCAGAACTTACCGGCCCTGCCCCGGGGAGGGAGAGCGTTTTCGACCTATCGGGTTTTGAAAACCCGATAGGTCTTGCATGAAGAAGCATTCAATATCAAAATAAAAATAAAACCTACCGGGTTTTTAAAACCCGGCAGGTTACAAAATCAAAAATCAAAAATCGAAAATTATAAGATGTCAAGTTTAAGATTCAAAGCAGTACAAGAGGCTTTCAACCGGAAAGCCGTCACCGTGCCCGTTCCCGACAAGAAAACATCCGATTATTTCGGCATATATGTCTTCGATCGCAACCAAATGCGGAAATATCTTTCGAAAGAAACGCTCCGCGTCGTGTTGGATGCCATCGACGAAGGCGTGCCGTTGGAACGGAATATCGCCAACCATGTGGCCGCGGGTATGCGCATGTGGGCCATGGAAATGGGGGCCACGCATTACACGCACTGGTTTCATCCGCTTACCGACGGAACGGCCGAAAAACACGATGCTTTTATCGAGCCGAACGGTAACGGAGGCGTTATCGAAGAATTTACGGGTAAATTGCTTGCACAGCAGGAACCCGATGCATCGAGCTTTCCGAGCGGCGGCATCCGCAACACTTTCGAGGCGCGCGGTTACACCGCTTGGGACCCGTCGTCGCCCGCTTTTATCGTCGACGACACGCTTTGCATTCCCACCATTTTCATTTCGTACACGGGCGAGTCGCTCGACTACAAGATGCCGCTGCTGAAATCGTTGCAAGCCGTGGACAAAGCCGCCACCGCTGTATGCAAACTGTTCGACCGCAACGTTCGTAAAGTTTACTCGTACCTCGGTTGGGAACAGGAATATTTTTTGGTGGACGAAGCCCTTTATGCCGCTCGCCCCGATTTGGTGCTTACCGAGCGTACGCTGATGGGACACGAAAGCGCCAAGAACCAACAATTGGAAGACCATTATTTCGGCGCCATTCCCATGCGCGTATCGGCTTTCATGCGCGACCTCGAATATGAGTGTTACAAATTGAGCATTCCCGTGAAAACGCGCCACAACGAGGTGGCTCCCAATCAGTTTGAAGTCGCCCCGATTTACGAGGAAACCAATCTTGCCGTCGATCACAACTTGTTGTTAATGTCGACGATGAAACGCGTGGCCGAACGTCACCGGTTTCGCATACTGTTGCACGAAAAGCCGTTCAAGGGCATCAACGGTTCGGGCAAGCACAACAATTGGTCGCTGGGCACCGATACGGGTATCAATCTGCTCGGCCCGGGCAAAAATGCGCAAGAAAATCTGCAATTCATCACCTTTTTGGTGATCGCATTGATGGCGGTATACAAAAATAACGCTTTGCTGAAAGCAAGCATCGCTTCGGCGGGCAACGCACACCGTCTCGGAGCCAATGAAGCGCCGCCCGCCATCATTTCGGTGTTCCTCGGAAGTCAGATTTCGGCCGTGCTCGACGATTTGGAACAAAGCGAAGGCACATCGCCCATTCGGGTGACCGAAAAAACGGGTACGCGCTTGCCGTTGAGCCATATTCCCGAAATATTGGTGGACAACACCGACCGCAACCGCACGTCGCCGTTCGCCTTCACGGGCAACCGTTTCGAATTTCGCGCCGTAGGTTCGTCAGCCAACTGCGCTTCGGCCATGATTGCGCTCAACACCGCCGCCGCTTACCAATTACGGCAATTCAAAGCCGAGGTGGATGCGCTGACGGCATCGGGAAAAAAGAAGGATGAGGCCATTTTCACCGTTATTCGCAAATATATCGCCGAGTCGAAGCCGATTCGCTTTGATGGCAACGGTTATTCCGACGAGTGGAAGGAAGAAGCTGCCGGCCGCGGCTTGGATTGCGAAACTTGCGTTCCCGTAATTTACGATGCGTACCTCAGCGAACAATCCGTCAAGATGTTCACTTCCATGGGTGTTTTCGGCGAAACGGAGCTGCACGCCCGCAACGAAGTGAAATGGGACGTGTACACGAAAAAGGTGCAGATAGAAGCCCGCGTGTTGGGTGATTTGGCGATGAACCACATCATCCCCGTAGCAACGCGCTATCAAGGTTTGTTACTCGACAACGTGTCGAAAATCAAAATGCTTTATAACGATGAACGCGCCAATACCATTTCGGCACAGGATTTTGCGCTTATCGAGGAGATTTCCGAACGGATGAACACGATTAAGGAAAAGGTCGACCAAATGGTGGAAGCCCGCAAGGTGGCCAACAAAATCGAAAGCGAACGCGAAAAAGCGGTAACCTATTGCCACACAGTCGTTCCGTTCTTCGACGAGATTCGTTATCACATTGACAAACTCGAATTGATTGTGGATAACGAAATGTGGACGCTTCCGAAATACAGGGAATTGCTGTTTTTGGGATAAAATTTCCGATAAAAAACCTAACAGGTTTTGAAAACCTGTTAGGTTTCACACTAATCTTATTTTTAACTGTTTAAAATCGGAATCTATGTCTTATTATACGGGATTTTTCCAAAAAAAATCGATACGCGATTATCTTGTCCTGCCCGAATCCTCGCCCCGTCAGTATTTCGAATCGATTGTCACCGATTCCGAATGTTTATCGTATACGGGAAACGGATTTTCGTTGTTTTTTGACGGTTATCTGTACAATCGGAATGATTTGGCGCAAAAGTATCGCATAACGGCCGATACCACCGCCGATCTGTTGGGTCGATTGTATCAAAACGTCGGAGAATCATCTTTTTATGAATACGATGGCCAATTTACCGTTATGGTTTACGATCGGGACAAAACGCTTATATACAGAGATTTTTTCGGTGCGGGCACGCCGGTGTATTTCACCAACGATTGTTTCGGTTCTTCATTGAAAGCGCTGACCGAAATAAAGGGTTTTCAATGCGCACCGAATATCGAAGCGTTTGCTTGTTTTCTGCATTTGGGATATATCCCGACTCCCGACACCGCTTTGAACGGAGTTCGAAAGCTGGCTGGCGGACAATTGTTGACGTATTCCGCGGGACAAATAAAAATTGACGATACGTTAACGCGAGAAGATTTTGTCGCATCACACGGAACGAGTTCGCTCTCGTTTGATGAAGCAATGTATGAATACGACAGGTTGCATCGGCAATCGATCGGCAAACGAATTGAAAATGCGCGATCTGTAGGCGTTCTGTTGAGCGGCGGCTACGATTCGAGCGGTAACATTATCCGACTGTGTGAGTCGTACGCCGGACCCGTCAGTACGTTTTCCATAGGTTTCAAAAACAGCAAATGGAACGAACTGCCTTTGACGAAATCGTTGTCTCAACGTTACAACACGCGGCATCACGAGTATGAAATCGACGGTTCCGAAATCAACGACCTTCCCGCTTTGATCGGCGGATTGGGCGAACTTTTCCAAGAAAGCGGAACAATGCTCAATTACTTGGTGATGCGGATGGTGCAACAAAATCCAGTGGATGTGGTACTGGGAGGCGATGGAAACGACGAGATTTTCGGCGAAGGGGCACACGAAATGGCATATTATTACACTTTCGGCCGATGCAAAGCAGCCGGGTTACTGAAGTTCATGGACACCGTGTGCGGCATGCCGATGTTCGACAACCATTCGACGTTGTTCCGCCTCAAATTTCATGTCAATTCGATTGCTGAAGTATTACAAAGCAAAAGTTTCGGCTTCGAAAAAAGAGATATCAAAAAAATGATTCAAACACCGTTACGAGATTACGGATTGTCGTATTGCCAAAATTTTCCGACCGAGTTCAATTCTTTCGAAAAATTATACTTGAGCAAAAACTTCATGATCGAAATAGAACAGACGTTGCGTCACGTCATCACGTTCAAAGCATCGGCGATGGCACGGCTTTTCGGACAGCATCTGACTTTTCCGTACATCAGTCTCGAAATGCGACGGTTTTTACAAACCTTGCCGTATACGTACAAGTCGAAAGGCACGGTTAAAGAATGGCGTCAAGGAAAAGGAATATCCAAATACTTGCACAAAATGGCCTTAAAAGACAAAGTGCCGGCGGGAACAGCCACGCAAGGCGGCTTTACGCCTATCCCACTCTTCTTTGCCGATGCCGAAACGCGGAAAAAGATAAAACAAATCATTTTGCGGTCGGACATCATGTCGTCCGTATTGAATAAAAATTCCGTTTCCGATTTTCCGGATCGTTATGACAACTTTTCATCCAAATCGGGCCGATGGTATTGGCAACAACACATCGAAGCTTTCAAATATTTTAACCTTTTGGTTGCGGCTCTGTGGTGGGAACAAATCTTCAACAAACATGAAGGCACGACATTGGAAGACTTCGCATAGCGAACAATAATATATTTATCACATATCAATCATAATGAACAATCTTTACCGGCCCGAATATGAACACGATGCTTGCGGCGTAGGCTTGCTGGCCAACATCAACGGCGACCGTTCGCACGACATCGTCGAAAAGGGATTGCAAATATTGGAAAACATGTTGCATCGCGGCGCCGAAAATGCCGACAACAAAACGGGTGACGGCGCGGGCATCATGGTGCAAATACCGCACGAATTTATCCTGTTGCAAGGCATTCCTCTTCCCGAAAGGGGAAAATACGGCACGGGCTTGGTTTTTCTACCCAAAGACGCCGATCAAGCAAAACTTTGCATGGACGTGTTGCGCGACACGCTCGAAAAAGACGGCCTCAAATTGTCGGCCGTGCGCGACGTGCCTGTCTGCAGCGACATCCTCGGCGAAATATCGCGGACGAACGAACCCGACATCAAACAGATTTTCGTTACGGGCGACGGCCTTTCTTCTGACGAGTTGGAACGTAAACTTTATGTGGCGCGGCGCAAAACGGAAAAAAAGATATTGAAATCGACGTTGAGCGACAAACGCGGATTCTACATCGTAAGCCTCTCCGCACAACGGATGGTTTATAAAGGAATGCTCACCTCCACGCAGTTGCGCCGCTATTTTCCCGATCTTTCCGATCCATATTTCACGAGCGGTTTGGCGTTGGTGCATTCGCGGTTCAGCACCAACACGTTCCCTTCGTGGGATTTGGCGCAGCCGTTCCGTTTGCTCGGTCACAACGGCGAAATCAACACTATTCGCGGAAACCGTTTTTGGATGGAAGCGCGCGAAAGCATCCTCCGCACGGAAGCGTTAGGCAACACGGACGACATTTTTCCCGTCGTGCAGGCGGGCATGAGCGACAGCGCCTCGTTGGATAACGTGCTGGAATTTTTCGTCATGTCGGGTATGAGCCTGCCGCACGCATTGTCCATGCTTATTCCCGAAAGTTGGAACGACAAAAATCCCATTTCGGAAGACCTGAAAGCGTTCTACGAATACCACAGTATCCTGATGGAGCCGTGGGACGGCCCCGCCGCGCTGCTTTTCACCGACGGACGTTACGCGGGCGGCATGCTCGATCGCAACGGCTTGCGTCCCGCGCGTTACCTCATCACCCACGGCGGCATGATGGTGGCAGCCTCCGAAGCGGGCGTACTGCCTTTCGATGCCTCGGAAATCAAAGAACGCGGACGGTTGCAACCCGGCAAGATGCTGATGGTCGATACCGTGGAAGGAAAAGTGTATTACGACGCCGAATTGAAGGAACAATTGGCAACGGCGTATCCTTACCGCGATTGGCTGTCGAAAAACCGCATCGTTCTGTCGGACATCAAGTCGGGGCACACCGTAAAACAAAGCGTGGAGCGGTATCCCGAACTGCTGAAAGCCTTCGGGTACACGCTGGAAGACGTCGAACGCATCATCGTCCCGATGGCGCGCGACGGCAAGGAACCGGTGGGTTCGATGGGTAACGACACACCGGCGGCGGTATTGAGCGACAAACCGCAACGCCTGTTTAATTATTTCCGTCAAACGTTCGCACAAGTGACCAATCCGCCCATCGATCCCATCCGCGAAGAATTGGTGATGTCGCTTTCGCTTTACATCGGCAGCCAACAGACCAACCTTTTGGAACCTTCGCCCGACCTGTGCAAAATGGTGAAATTCACAAGCCCCGTCATCAACAACCGCGATTTGGACATCCTGCGTCGGTTGGGCTACAAGGGTTTCCGCACGTTGACGATTCCCGTGCTGTTCGATGCCGCATACGGCGCCAAAGGCATGGAACGAGCATTGGCGGACATCTGCCGTCAAGCGGAAAAGGCTGTGGACGACGGCTACGATTACATCATTCTGAGCGACCGCGGCATTAACGAAAAACAAGCCGCCATTCCTTCGCTGTTGGCGATTTCGGCCGTGCACCGACATCTGATCGAGAAGCGCAAACGAATGCAGATCGCCGTGATGGTCGAAAGCGCCGAACCGCGCGAAGTGATGCACTTTGCCCTGCTGTTCGGTTTCGGAGCGAGCGGCGTGAACCCTTACATGGCTTTTGCCGTGCTCGACGACGCGGTGAAACATCACGAAATGCAATTGGATTACGCCACGGCGGAAAAAAATTACATCAAATCCCTCAACAAAGGTCTTCTCAAGATCATATCCAAAATGGGAATCTCGACGCTGCGCAGCTATCGCGGCTCGGGAATTTTCGAAACGCTGGGTATCGGCAGCGAAACGCTCGACCGTTATTTCCGCGGCATGACATCGCGCATCGGCGGCATCGGCATCGAAGATATTGCGGCCGACACGCTCGCGCAACATTTCGAAGGGTTCAACGGCACATCGACGGCGCAATCCGCCGAAGCTTCCGCAACAAACACGGTTTCGGAAACATCACAATCCGAAATGCTCGACAATGCAGGCGTATATGCTTATCGTATCAACGGAGAATACCATGCATGGAATCCCGAAACGATTTCGACCCTGCAAGCGGCCGTACGTTCAGGCGATTACGATAAATTCAAAGAATATACCGCTATGGCGGATAACAAGCCGAGTCCCGTTTTTCTGCGCGATTTTCTCGATTTTCGTCGCCAACCGATCGATATTTCCGAAGTGGAGCCTGTGGAAGCGATCACTCGGCGATTCGTTACGGGAGCCATGTCGTTCGGTTCCATCAGCAAAGAGGCACACGAAGCGATGGCCGTGGCGATGAATATCCTCCACGGACGAAGCAACACGGGCGAAGGCGGCGAAGATCCGCGCCGTTTCCGCACGGGAGACGACGGACTCAGTCGCCGCAGCGCCATCAAGCAAATTGCGTCGGGGCGATTCGGCGCAACGGCCGAATATTTGGTGAATGCCGACGAATTACAGATAAAGATCGCGCAGGGTGCAAAACCGGGCGAAGGCGGACAACTTCCCGGCTTCAAAGTCGACAAGATCATCGCGTCCACACGTCATTCGCTGCCCGGCATCACGCTCATCTCGCCGCCGCCGCACCACGACATTTATTCCATCGAAGACCTCGCGCAATTGATTTTCGACCTCAAAAACATCAATCCGCAAGCATGCGTCAGCGTCAAGCTCGTATCCGAAGGCGGCGTGGGGACCGTTGCGGCGGGCGTGGCCAAAGCCAAAGCCGACTTGATCGTCATCAGCGGAGCCGAGGGCGGTACGGGCGCAAGTCCCGTCAGCTCCGTCCGTCATGCGGGAATGCCGTGGGAATTGGGATTGGCCGAGACACAACAAACGCTGGTGATGAACAATCTGCGCGGACAAGTGCGTCTGCAAACCGACGGACAACTTAAAACGGGCAAGGACATTATCATTGCGGCGGCGCTTGGCGCGGAAGAATACGGTTTTGCCACGGGAGCGTTGATTTCGTTGGGTTGCGTGATGATGCGCAAATGTCATCTCAACACCTGCCCCGTGGGCATCGCCACCCAAGACGAGCGTCTGCGCGGACGTTTCAGAGGGAAACACGAATATGTGTTGAACTTCATGACGTTTCTTGCGCGCGAAGTCCGCGAGCACCTTGCGGCGATGGGTTTCCGAAGCATCGATGAAATCGTGGGACGCACCGATCTGTTAGACGTCCGTCGTTTCGACAACCGTCCGAAACTGCAAAAATTAGACTTCGGCAAATTGCTTTGGTTTCCGCAAAACACCGCCGATCTCCGATGCGTCAAGCAACAAGATCACAAGATCGATGCGGTACTCGACCGAGAATTGATCCGCAAGGCGCAACCCGCTTTGGAAAAGGCGATTTCCGCAGAAATAAACATGGCGATCGCCAACACCGACCGTTCGGCGGGCGCGATGCTCTCGGGTGAAGTGGCAAAGCGTTACGGCGACGTCGGTCTCCCCGACGGAACCGTAAACGTGAATTTCAAAGGCTCGGCGGGACAAAGCTTCGGCGCATTCCTCGCGGCGGGCATTACGTTTCGCCTCGAAGGCGAAGCAAACGATTATCTCGGCAAAGGATTATCGGGCGGACGTATCGTGGTGGTTCCGCCCGAAGGCGCCGCATTCGTTCCCGAACGGAACATCATAGCGGGCAATACGTTGCTCTACGGCGCCACCAAAGGCGAAGCATACCTGAACGGGCGCGTCGGCGAGCGGTTTTGCGTGCGCAACAGCGGTGCCGTTGCGGTAGTCGAAGGCACGGGCGACCACTGTTGCGAATACATGACGGGCGGGCGAACGGTGGTGCTCGGCCCTGTGGGCAAAAACTTCGCAGCGGGCATGAGCGGCGGCATCGCATACGTGCTCGACCCCGACGGAACGTTCGATTATTTTTGTAATCCCGAAATGGTCGATCTGTCGCTCGTCGAGGACAAATCGGACATACGGGAACTGTCCCGCTTGATTGCGGCACATGCGCATCACACGAAAAGCCCGTTGGCGCTCCGCATTCTCGACGATTGGGATACGTACCTCCCGCATTTCCTGAAAGTGATGCCGATAGAATACAAAAAAGTGCTTCATGACGAAGCCGTGGAAGCCATCAAAGAAAAAATGGCGCGCGTGGAGTATGATCATTAAAGTTTAAAGTTCCATATTCTCTGTGGTTCTCAGTGTCTTCTCAGTGATTCTCAGTGTAACCCTCAATCAAAAATCATCATTCATGGATTTGCAAAATAAATTCGAACAACAAGGCAACCGATTATTCCGAAATCGCGGTTGGTTGCCGATTCTCATATTGGTTCCCGGAGCATTGATTTTTTGGCGGGAACAAGTGCACGGGACATTCATCTCCGAAAATCACACTTATCTCATGCTTTACGAAATGATTTGCCTTTTCGTCGGCCTTGCGGGGCTCTTTGTCAGAGCATACACCGTCGGGCATGCGCATCCCGGAACTTCGGGCAGAAACACCGACAAACAATCGGCCGATACGATCAACACGACAGGCATCTACTCCGTTGTACGCCATCCCCTTTATCTGGGAAATTTCCTGATGTGGCTCGGCGTGGCTTTGTTGACCGAAAACGTATGGTTCATCGTCACATTCTGCCTGTTATTCTGTATCTATTACGAACGCATCATGTTTGCCGAAGAACAATTTCTGAAAAAGAAATTCAAAGACGTTTTTCTGCGTTGGGCTGATCAAACGCCTGCATTTTTCCCTCGTTTCGGACAATTCGTCAAACCCGATCGTCCTTTTGACTTAATGAAAGCCATGAAAGCCGAAAAAAACGGTTTATTAGCGCTTTTCACGGTATTTTTCGCTTTCGATTTTTCGGGAGCCGCGATTCGGGGCGATCACCACCGTAATTACGTCTTGATGATCGGATTCATCGTATCGGCCGTTTTCTATTTAATCATGAAATATTTAAAACATAAAACGAACCGCAAGAGAGTAAGATCGTAAGACATGTAAGATCGTAAGACATGTAAGATGGTAAGACCGTAAGAAAAAATTCAGTGTTCTTAGTGTCTCGGTGGTTCACAAAGAAAAAATCCGTGAAAATCCGTTCCATCTGTGTCATCCGCGTTCCGGCAATCAAAAATCAAAAATCATCAATCAAAAATATTAAATGGGTAATCCGAAAGCATTTTTAACCGTTCCCCGCAAAGAAGCAGGTTACAGGCCCGTTATCGACCGCATTGCCGATTTCGGCGAGGTGGAGCAAACCCTGCACAGCGACGACCGCATGTTGCAAGCCTCGCGCTGCATGGACTGCGGCATACCGTTCTGTCATTGGTCGTGTCCGCTCGGCAACCGCATGCCCGAATGGCAGGATTCGCTGTCAAAAGGCAGATGGACGGAAGCTTACGAACGATTGGCGCGCACCAATAACTTTCCCGAGTTTACGGGACGCGTGTGTCCCGCCCCGTGCGAAAAGAGTTGCGTTTTGGCGCTCTACGACGAAGCCGTTACCATCCGCGAAAACGAAGCGGCCGTTGCCGAATACGCTTTCCGCGAGGGACACGTCAAACCGCAAATTCCGCGAAAACGCACGGGAAAACGCGCAGCAGTGGTCGGTTCGGGTCCTGCGGGATTGGCTGCCGCCGATATGCTCAACCGACGGGGACATCACGTGACAGTGTTCGAAAAGGACGAAGCCGTCGGCGGGTTGTTGCGCCTCGGCATTCCCGATTTCAAACTCAACAAAGAAGTGATCGACCGACGCTTGGACATACTCCGCGCTGAAGGTATTGTCTTTAAAACGGGCGTCAATGCAGGCACGGACATCACGCACGAACAATTGCTCAACGAATTTGATGCCGTATGTTTGGCCGTCGGGGCGGGAAAACCGCGCGATCTACCCGTGGAAGGCCGCGATTTGAAAGGAATTCATTTTGCATTGGAATTACTGCAACAGCAAAACCGAATTGTTGCCGGCGCATCCGTTCCCGCCAACGAACGCATATCGGCCAAAGGCAAGCACGTGTTGGTTATCGGCGGCGGCGACACGGGTTCTGATTGCGTGGGAACGTCGGTACGGCATCGCGCCGAACGAATCACGCAAATAGAAATTCTTCCGAAACCGCCCGAACATCATAATTCCGCCACACCGTGGCCCGCCTATCCGAACATCCTGAAAACGTCGAGTTCGCACCTCGAAGGCTGTACGCGCCGTTGGGGACTCGTCACCAAACGTTTCATCGGTGAAAACGGACGAGTAACGGGTGCGGAAGTCGCCGAAGCAGAGTGGGTCAAAAGCTCCGACGGCCGCATGATGATCCGGGAAACGGGTAAAACGGAAATCATCAAAGCCGATTTGGTACTGCTCTCGATGGGATTCGTCCATCCCGTGCACGAAGGTCTGTTAGATGATCTGGGCGTGCAATACGACACCCGCGGCAATGTAGCGTGTGTTGCGCCGAACAGAACGTCGGTCGGTAAAGTTTTTGCAGCGGGAGATGCCGCGCTGGGAGCCTCATTGGTGGTACGCGCCATCCTTTCGGGACGCCTCGCCGCCGAAGCGATGGAAAAGGCGTTGGGGTAATGATTGCCTATTATTCATTATATTTAGTAATCAAGCGATACATCCGCAATAAAAACGACAGATCTTATAGACCTGTCGTTTTTATCTAATCGAAATCATTTGGCGGGCTCCCAAAAACAACGTTTGGGTGAAACGATACTGCCGGCGGTTTTAAGTTTATT
>JAVBNP010000152.1:0-6541 GCA_031551455.1 Bacteroidales bacterium
AAAGACCTGATAGGTTTAATATTGTAATTTGTTCATATTAATTTCCTGCCGTCAATTGATTTTCGATCAAATAACTGCGATTGTTTTCGAAATCCCACATCGTTTTTCGTTTAAGATCGGTTAACGCCATTCGGTAAGTGATGAACGATTCGATGAAGGACAACTGCACGGCTGCCAATTGATCTTGCGCAATGGCTAATTCCTGACTGCTGATGTCGCCGTTTTGAAAACGCATTTGCGCTACTTTGTAACTGCGGGCCGCCACTTCGCTGTTTTTGCGGTTGATGCGTACGCGAACTTCGGCATCGCGAACGGTACGCACGATTTCTCGAATTTCTTGAACGATGCGGTTTTGCAAATCATCAGCATATAATTTTTTAGCATTTAATTGTATTTGTGCCGAACGGGTTTTGTTTTTGCCGCGTCCCCAATCGGCAATGGGAACGCTCACCGTAAAAGTAATGCCGCGGTTAGCCGGACGTTCCGTGAGGTTTTCGGCGGCCGACGAGAACCGATCGCCGATATTGTCCGTCCGCGTGCTCACTCCCGTAAAATCATAATATGCTTCCAAACTCCCTTTGACTTCTCGTTCCCGCTTGGCGCGATCTACGTCGATTTCTCCCAACCGAATATTCAACTCGCTTTCGCGGATTTCGAGCCGATTTTTCAAGGCTTCGCCAATCGCTGTTTGTAAATCGACAGCAATGGATTCGAATTCGGTATCAACCAAAATATCAATATCTTCGATGATGTCGAGGCCGATTAGCAATTTGAATTTGTCCTTTTGCGTTTCGAGCATCCCGACGCTTTCCAACAGTCGGGCATTATCTTGCGCCATGACCACTTCGGCGCTTAATACTTCGGCTTCGGGCAAATCGCCCGTCTCGAGTTTCAACTTGGCGATGCGGTACGTTTCTTCCGAATTTTTGAAGCGTTCTTCGTTGATTTTCTTTTGATATTCGCATTTGTATAATGTGTAAAACGCCTCGGTAACGTTGTAGATGATATCCATTTGTGTACGGGTGTACATGCATTTGGTTTTCTCGTATTGAAATTCGGCTTCCTTCAAGTTCTCTTTCAGCTTGTTTTTTGTAAAAAGCGGTTGCTTGAACCAAACTCCGAATTGATTGTACGCTTGCCTCCGCTTCAGCGAAAGATAATCGCGTTCGGCCAACGACGTGGTCACCTGTTGGTGATAAACAACCGCATTGAGGGAAAGATTGCCACCCGTGGGCAATACGTATGTAAAATCCAAATCGGCGCCGAACTTCATGTCGCCTACCGAATTATACACGGGAAGTCCGTCGGCACGCTCCACGGCGGTAACGTTCTCGCTCCAACTCGGTGCAAAAATATCCAAATCGAGCCGCGGCTTGAACTGCGCTTTGTAATACAGATACGAATATTCCGAAGCTTTCAGATTTTCGGCATGTGAACGAATGGTATAGCTTCCGTTGAGCGCGATATCGATGGCTCTGTCGTAATCGAGTATTTGCTGCGCACCAAGCGGTACGGTAAATAAGATTAATACAACCGGGTATATGAATTTATTTATCATGAATAATCTTTTTTGACAACAAAAAGGCAAGATATATGCCAATCAATACAATTTATTTATAATCAACGTATTAAAACAAATATCATTTATCATATAATTACAAAAATTAGCACATTATTACCCAAAACGAGTAAGTTTGACCCAATTTGAGTATTGTTGCAAATGTTTTTTACCTTTGCGATTTCAAGAATGCGCTAAGACCTATTGGGTTTCTAAAACCCGATAGGTCTTATATTCAAATAAATCTATTGGATTTGGTTCCGCCGAACTCATAAACTCGGTCTAAAAATATGATAGATAGTGTCATCAAATAAATCCTATCGGGTTTCTAAAACCCAATAGGATAAAATAATACCAATTCGTCTCATGCAAAAACTGTTTCAATCTAAAGAAGCTAAATATGATTATCGTCGGGTATTTCTCGACTTCAATCGGTCGTTGAATACGATCAAGGACAAAGCATCGCTGATTTCATCCATTCTGACGCGCATCCACGAATTGCTCCCGACGCAGGCCGCATACTTGTTTTGGGAAAATAACGATGCAACGCGTTATCTTTTAATGAATGACGCTCCCGGAAAGGGCCGCAACTTGTATTTGCTTCCCGACGACGGACTGATCCGTTGGTTGCAACTGAACGAGAAGCCGTTGGTTGTTTCGTTTACGCCCGAATATGCCGGTATTTTTTCGGACAACGACGCCGAAATCGTGCGAACGTTGGGTTGCGTGTTGGTGTGTCCGCTCAAAGCCAACAATCAGTTCAAGGGAATTATTCTTCTCGGCAAACGAAAGGACAATAAGCCTTACGCGGATCAAGACTTGGAAATGTTGGCTGTATTGTTGGATAATGCGGCGTTGGCCATCGAAAACGTCACATATCACGAGGAACGGGTGGCCCATCTGAAACACATTTTCCAAACCGACCGTTTGGCCGTAATCGGACAATTGGCTGCCGGTGCGGCGCACGAAATTCGTAATCCGCTTACGGGAATCAGAAGCGCCATACAATATATTCAAGGCGATATTCGCGAACCGAGAAAACAAGCCATCTTGAAGTCGGCATTATCGGAAGTCGACCGAATCAACGACATTTTGGCCGGATTGCTTTCCTTTTCACGGCAAAACAACCCCGTCAAGCGGGAATTCGATTTGATTGCCGTGATGGATCAAACGCTCGGCTTAATCAAGAATACCCGCATCAAGAAACAAATCGAGTTTGTTACGTCATGGTTTGCTCCGACGGCTCCGATTGTTGCAGACAGCGATCAACTGAAACAGGTATTCATGAATATCTTTTTGAACGCCATCGATGCCATTGACAATGAAGGAATCATTCGGATCGACATACAACCGACTAAATCGGAGGGCGAAACGTTTTACGCGATCACCGTTACCGACAACGGTAAGGGTATCGATCCCGAAAGCATGGAAAAATTATTCGATCCGTTCTACACGACCAAACAGGAAGGGACGGGATTGGGGTTGTCCATCACTTACGGTATCGTTCAACGCCATCGGGGCAACATCGAAATAAGCAACCAATCCGGAGGCGGCGCCCGGGTAACCATACAACTGCCGCAAGGAAAAATCGGATAAAAGGTAAGAGGTAAGAAATAATAGGTAAAAGGTAAGAAATGAGAATATTGATCGTTGATGACGAGGAAAATATCCGTATGATTTTGGAAAACGTGTTTATCGATGCGGGGTATCAAACGGAAACTGCCAAAGACGGATTGCAGGCATTGGAAAAAGTGAGTCGGTTCCGTCCCGAAATTGTGCTGCTGGACAAAAATATGCCGCGCATGGACGGCATGAAGGCTTTGACGGAGATCAAGAAAAATTATCCGAACACGGTGATCGTGATGATTACGGCGCACGGTGATGTGGAATCGGCCGTGGAAGCGATGAAATCGGGTGCATACGACTATGTTGAGAAGCCTTTTGACAACGATAAGCTGCTTTTGTTGGCGGAGCGCGCCGGGGAACATCATCGCCTGCAAAGCGAAGTGACGATTTTACGGGACGCGGTCAATGAAAAGTTTTCGTTCAAGAACATCATCGGCACGAGTTCTTCGTTGAAAAAAGTGTTGGATCGCGTGGCAAGCGTTTGCGAAACCGATGCTTCGGTGTTGATCACCGGCGAAAGCGGCACGGGCAAGGAATTGGTGGCGCGCGCCATTCATTTCAACAGTCCCCGCCGAAACGGCCCGTTGGTGACGGTCAATTGCGGCGCCATTCCGCTGCAACTGATGGAAAGCGAGTTGTTCGGCCACGAAAAAGGAGCTTTCACCGATGCCAAGGAACTGAAAATCGGAAAGTTTGAACAGGCAAAAGGGGGAACGCTTTTTCTGGACGAGATCGGCGAACTGCCGATAGACGCGCAAGTAAAGCTGCTTCGGGTGCTGGAGGATAAGAAGATCACGCGACTCGGCGGGAAAAAAGAAATTTCGGTGGATATTCGGCTGATTTCGGCAACCAACAACAATTTGTATGAACGGGTACAGAACAATACGTTTCGACTGGATTTGTTTTACCGCCTCAATATCTTTACGGTGCACATGCCGCCGTTGCGCGAACGGGAGGAGGACATCCCTCTGCTGGTCGACCATTTTATTCGAAAACACAACCCGGCGCTTCGCACCAAGGTAACCGGCTGCACGAAGGAAGCGCTCGCTGTGCTCCACTCCTACTCATGGCCGGGCAACATCCGCGATTTGGAAAACGCGATACAAAGTGCGATGATCGTGTGCAAAACGGGAAAAATACTGCCGGAACATCTGCCCGTACGCCTCAGTTCCTCACCGTCGAGTGATACCGAGCGCGACAAAATCGTAAAGGCTTTGGAACAATGCAAATACAACAAAAGCGAAACAGCCGAATTGTTGGGAATCAGCCGAAAAACGTTATTCAACAAAATGAAAAAATACGGTTTGTCAGAGTAACCGCAAAAACGCAGAAATTTGGAAGAACCCGGCAAAAAATCGGTTTTGTCTGATTAAACTGCGCCTCCGGCGCGCCGGGTGTGTCGTATCCATACAATTTCCCGAGGCGTTGCCGTCGGGTTGAATTAAATTAGCCTTTCAGGCTGACGCTTTTTCGGTAATCGGGCCGGAGGCCCGGCTTAATTCAGCCCGACGGCAACGCCTCGGGTCGAAAAGTATGTTCCCAAAAAATCGGCGTCCTGTAAGGGCAACTTAGAAAGTTAACCGGTTTTCAATATTGCGCGAATAAAACCGACGCCTATCAGTTTTGAATATGATTTATCTCATCTGACACGTTCTTGCCACTTCAATTACACAAATCGGGTAAACAACCGGGTAATTTCAAAATAAACTAATTTTCAAATAAATTAATATTGCAATGAAAAACAAATAATTACAATATCGGCATTGCATTTGCCTGTATCTCGACAAATTCGATTCCGGACATAATGCATGTAAAAATTGTTACATATCGCCGAAGGCCAATATCATTGAAAATTAATATCACGAAGTAAATATCATCGAAGATAAATATCAAAAATCAAAACATCATGCTTCAAACTCATCAACTTACCAAAAGGTACGAAGACAATCAATTAGCGTTGGATTCGCTGAACCTCGAAATCAAGCCCGGTCAAATCTTTTTTCTGCTTGGGGCCAACGGTGCGGGTAAAACCACCACCATCAATCTGTTTCTCAACTTCATCACGCCTACGATGGGAACGGTGTCGATCAACGGTATCGACGCCACCAAAAATCCGCTGGATGCCAAGCAACACGTGTCGTTTCTGTCGGAAAACGTGATGTTGTACGGCAATTTTTCGGCGCGGCAGAACTTGGACTTTTTCGCCAAGCTCGGCGGAAAAACCAAATTGACCAAAGCCGATTATTACGATTTGCTGCGCAAAGTAGGCTTGCAGGACGAAGCGTTCGAGAAAAAACTGAAAACCTTTTCGAAGGGGATGCGCCAAAAAGTAGGCTTGGCCATTGCGCTTGCCAAAGATGCGGACAACATGCTGTTGGACGAACCCACGTCGGGTCTCGACCCGAAGGCTGCCGCCGAATTGGTGGCGCTGCTCAAGGAACAGAAAAACGCCGGCAAAGCAATACTGATGTGCACGCACGACATTTTCCGTGCCAAGGAATTGGCCGACGAAGTGGGCATCATGAAACAAGGTCGCTTGGTGAAACGCTTGACGCGAAAAGAATTTTTGGAAGAAGACCTCGAAAAATTGTACTTGGAATATATGGGCCAACCGATCGGTCCGACGGATAACGCATAATATCGTTTTCGCGCGGCCGCTGCCCGGATTCCGAAAGGATTCGTGCCGTCCGCGGGACATAAAAACACATACGATATGAAAAATTTCAAAATATTGTTACTCCAAGAGTTGCATTCACAGGTGAAATCCTTCACGTTTGTGGTGATGATTCCGGTAGCGTTGGCAGTGAGCCTGTTGGTGAGTAACCTCCAATTGACGTCGTTCAAAGATCGGCGCGAAGTATTCGAAGAGCAGCAACGACAATCGCAAGAAAGGCTGAACAACATTTATTTTTATTCGCAACTGAAAGTAGATGTATACATGCCGCCTTCGCCGTTATCGGTTTTTGCCAAAGGATTGGACGAAAGCATCGGTAACAAAATCACCGTTTCGGCAATCGATTTGCCCGAACCCGCAATGACTTCGCAACGAAGCAATGCGTTCATTAAAATTTTCAATAATATCGATATTTCGGGAATCGTACGGATATTGAGCATTTTCATTGTGTTGATGGCGGCTTGTCCGATCGCCTTGGAGCGCGAACAACAAACCGGCAAACTGATTTTTGCCGGTTCTGTCGGCAGATTCGAATATTATCTGTCGAAATACGTTGCGCTGATGGTCGTCGCCTTCATCATGACGTTGATCACCATTTCGGTGCCCGTCGTTTGGATGGTGTTCTATCCCCGCGTGGGGCGTTCGTTTTCCGACATCGGTTCAGTCGTGTTAATCATGCTCGC
>JAVBNP010000252.1:0-8056 GCA_031551455.1 Bacteroidales bacterium
CCCGGCTGCCCACCAAGGAATTCTGCTGCCTCCTTTGAAATAATCATCGGTATTTTTCTGTTTCTTGGAAAAATAATATCCCATTCCGGCCAAAACGACGAAATAAATGCACATGATGACAATATTCAACATGCTCATTCGATTGACTTGGTCGGGAAATGTTATTCGAATGATGTCGCCCGTCCGTTTTCCGGGGCCGGACTCTCCTCCGGCAATGACATAATCTTTTCCGAATTTCGCCACGCCCGTCGTCACGGGCAACGGCATCGTCGTGTGCCCGTAATCCGACAATGTTTTCGTGATGGTGTTGAAAACGTATATTTTATCGGAAAATCCGGGGTGATTTTCCCGAAGATCGGACAATCGTTTTTTGTCGACTTCGCTTACCGATTCCGGATCGGCAGATATTTTCGCTGCCAAACGATTGATTTCCGAAAACGTTTCGCCCGAATCGCCGCCGAAAAATAAAATCGCCGCCGAACCCAACGGATACGCACATCCCGCCATAAACGGGAATTTCATGTCGTTCCCGTCGGAAACGACGCTCCATTGCTTATCGGCAGGATTAAAGCAATAAGCGTCGTACAACACTTCCAGCACTCGACCTTTTCCGTAATTTCTGCCGCCGAACAAGTAAAAGCAAGGATTCGTTCCGTTGTTTTGCCCTGCCGAAACGGCCAAACCTCTCGGTGGTCCCGGCCATGCGGATTCCGTTTTCCATTCCGCCTTCCCGATTCGGGAAGAAGATATATCCATCGAAAAAAAGAACGACCCGGCTTCGCCGGCAATCAAATCTTGTTGCCCGCCGGCAACATATATGGTATTACCGACCGCGGCAGCCGTCGAAAAAGCAAGCGGAACGGGCAAATTCGGAAGTTGCCGAATTTCGGGTTTCCCGATCTTATCGTTCCACGACAACAGATAGCATTCCGCACGACATCGGAACGAATCGGAACCGCCAAGCAAATATATTCCGTCGGCGGTCGAAACACACGCTCCGTAAGCCAGCGGCATCGGAAGGCGAAAATCGCCGGAAACGGGTTCGAATTCGTTGTTTTTATTTTTCTTGAAAACATAAATGCGATCGTGCCATCTTTTTTTGCCGTCTCTCCACGGCGGGCCGTCGGGAAAATCGGTACCGCCCGCAACCATCAAGTAATCCCGATGAGCGCCGACAAACTGTCCGGCCAAACCCTCGATTCGCGAATCGGGATCGGATATTCGACCGACAACTTTCGAGTCGAGCGCGTAAAGCGCACCGGTTAACCAAATCAAGACGAAAAAAAGAAACGAACGCTTCCTTATTATTGTTTTCGCAAAGTCGATCATCATGTTTTTCATTAAAGATTTTTAAACGGAATTTTTGCCAAATAAACTGAACTCTTGCCCTCGTGCGACGAATAATACGATACCCAAAGCTCGTCGCCTTTGACAAGGAATCCGGGATAACTCGTATCGCCCCCGCTTGGAAGGTGAAGCAACAGCTTCGGTTTATTTTGTTTGTCCAATTCGTAAAGCGACATATAATAAACATTGTTTTCCTCGTAGCTGCGGGTACCGATGATAGTCCTTCCGTCGGGAAGCGTAATAACGTTTGGGCCGCCGAGACGAATACCCAAATCGCTCCATGCCCAATCGGTATATGGCGGACCGGCGGTTCCCCACCAACCGTTCCTGTCACCTCCTTCGCGACGCATGAGAATGTGCATTTCGCCCGAATTCGACACCTCAACCGTTGCCTCATTCGGTTTTCCGGTTACATCTAATTTGGCAACCGATTGATATTTGATTCCGTCGGATGTTTTTACCAAATGAACCGACCATTCTTTTTCTTCGTCGTGTCGATAAACAACGCCGTATCCCGTCTTTCCGTACCAAGTGATACGCCATAACCAATCCATGTTCGAACGAATGCCGGGATCGATTTCCGTTAGTTGAGGATTGGAAAAATTATCGCCTTTTTTGTTCGAAAACGAAACTTGAGGAATTCGTTCCGTGAATACGCCTTTTTCGTATATGCTTCCGCCGATAACGACCATCAATCGACCGTCGGGCGTAACGGAAAGTTTGGCGTCGCGCAAATCGAAACCTTTCTTTGTTAATAATGCAGCCGATTTCCATGTTATCCCGTCGTTGGAAACAATGATACGGATGTTTCCATCGCCGCTTCCGTCTTTTAAAGGGACATGCCCAACGGCTTCTCTGAAAGCGCAATAATATTTCCCTTTGAATTCGACGATATCCGTAAATGCATTGTGCGGAGCTTCATCCCAAATTTTGACGATGGAATAATCGCCGACCGCGGAACCGGAAAATGCATGCGAAAAACACGGAAATGCCAATAAAAGCATACCGATTATTTTCGCGATGTTTAAATTCATAACATGTTGTTTTTAAGAGTATCATAAATTAAGAATCCGTCGTGTAAAGACGGTGTCGTTTTGTATCTCCGACAAAATCCAAAGTAACAAAAAAAAACAATTCGATACTTCACGATATCAGATCCGATGTATGCATTTGCCGCAGAATGATTTTTTACAGGCGATCAACAATACAACAACTTAATACCGTAAATTAAACTGTAACAAATCTTTACAATCGGCTAAATTTAATTTATCGTATCCGTTACATGAAAATTAACCGTTTATGTATATTTTTGTTGTTGTATTAAAGATAGATAATTTGTATGAAAGACATCATAGCTCCCGTAAGCAAGCAATTAATCGTAAACGAATTAACCCCCGATAAATTTATCCGAAAGACCAATCGTTTGAGCAATGAACTGTATGTGGTTACCGCGCACGATTCGCCGAACGTCATGCGCGAAATAGGCCGTTTGCGTGAATTATCTTTCCGATATGCCGGCGGCGGAACCGGCGAAGAGTTGGATATCGATCATTACGATACGGCCGAAAATCCCTACAAACAGTTGATCGTTTGGGATACGGAAAGCGAAGAAATCCTCGGAGGATATCGTTTCCATGTTTGCGATGAATCTTATGTCGACGAAAAAGGAGGAATTAATTTGGCTACGGCCGAATTGTTTACTTTTTCCGACAATTTTATTAAAAATTATTTGCCGTACACCATCGAGTTGGGCCGATCGTTCGTGCAGCCCGCGTTTCAATCGACCAATCGTTTCGGCAGGGGCATCTATTCGTTGGATAATCTTTGGGACGGATTGGGCGCTTTGGTAGTGAAAAATCCCGACAAAAAATATTTTCTCGGGAAAGTCACCATGTACACCTCCTACAATACGGAAGCACGAAACATGATTTTATATTTTCTCGAAAAACATTTTGGCGATTCCGAGCAGTTGATATACCCGATGGAAAATCTAACGTTGAAACCGGATATCGATATGAATGCCATGTCGAAGATATTCACCGGAAAAGATTATTCGGAAGATTACAAAATCCTTTTCCAAAAAGTACGCAGTTACGGTGAAAATATCCCGCCTTTGATCAATTCGTACATGAATTTATCGCCGTCCATGCGGACGTTTGGTACAGCCACCAATCCGTACTTCGGCGGCGTGGAAGAAACCGGATTGATGATTACCATCAGCGATTTGTATGGCGATAAGGTGGAAAGATACGTAACATCATACGTTTCGCAAGCGGGAACGCCCGCTTGATCGGGTAATGCATTTATCCGTTGCTTTTCGGATTTTTTTTGCAACTTTGCGTCTGCAAAATATTTATCAATTTTGACCCATGACACGCGAAGAAATCGCAGATAAAATAAACACCGTGTTGGCCGAAGATTTTGAGGTGGCGCCGGAAAACATCACTCCCGATGCTTCCATGAAGGAGGTGCTTGATTTGGACAGCTTGGATTATGTTGATTTGGTGGTGTTGCTCGAACAACAATTCGGCTTGAAGGTTAAAGGTTCCGACTTTGCGGAAATCCAAACATTTGAAGATTTCTATCAATACATCATCAAACACATCAACCACGACTGATACCGGATTATCGTGGAACGGCAGAACGAGAGGAAGCCCTTGGGGATACCGTTTTTTCGTACGGATCATTAAATTATTCGGCGTTTCCCCGGCGTACGGTTTTGCGGGGTTTATCGTATTTTACTACATCATCTTCGCACCGCGCGCTTCGGCGGGCATCTTTCGATATTTTCGTAAACGACACGGATTCGGCCGCGGAAAATCGGCCGTAATGACTTATCGCAATTTTTACCGTTTTTCGCAAGTTTTGATCGATAAAACGGCTTTGCCGGCCGGCTTTGCAAAAGACTTTTCGTACCAATTCGAAAACTATGACGATTTTCTGCAGATATTGAACGACCAAACCGGTTGCATATTGATCGGCGCGCACGTCGGTAACTGGGATGCGGCGGGACAATTTTTCGGCAATTACGGTTCGCGAATCAACATAGTTATGT
This sequence comes from Bacteroidales bacterium, assembly GCA_031551455.1. Classification (GTDB taxonomy): domain Bacteria; phylum Bacteroidota; class Bacteroidia; order Bacteroidales; family UBA4181; genus JAIRLS01. Next base: position 4,403 of record JAVBNP010000252.1, read on the forward strand.
TGGATGCCGAACATCGTCGGATCAAAAATCTGTTGGATAGCCTGCACGGCGATAAAAACTATAAAGTCATCGCTTTAAAGACCGACGGAAGCCATGTGTTCGAAATAGGAAAAGCATTGGTCGACAAGGAGTATGTTTGTTTTCAAGGAGATCGGTATATGAAAGGCGCTCCGACATTAACCGAAAATTTGTTGGGCGCTCCCGCATTATTTCCCGCCGGGCCGTTTCAAACAGCCGGACGAAGCGGTGTTCCCGTGGTATTTTTCTTTGCGATGAGAGAGCGTAAACGTTGTTATCGCTTTTTGTTTCGCGTGGCGAATATCGATCGATCGGCCACCAAAGATAAAGGAAGCGAATCGATTGCCGAACAATACGTACAAGCGTTGGAGCAAATATTGCATCGCTATCCCGAACAATGGTTCAATTATTACGATTTTTGGGAAGAGGGAAAAGCGGTTTAATTAACAATGCAAAAAAACAAACATACCGTTACACTATGCAAATAAACAAAAAGTTGACCGTGAAACAAGTTTTATTATTAGCGCTAATCGGCATAATGTTCGTTGGCTGTAACTCGAGAACGAATGTAGAATCCGATAAATCGCAATCGGGAAATTCGTTTGTTTCGGATACCGTAAAGCAAAAAGCAGATAATGCGCTTTTTTCCGATGAAAGTATGTCACGTTTTCAAATTTTTTCGGGAGATGAGGATACGGGATATGATTATAAGACCATCGAGGTAAATTACAAAGTAGTTTTCATTATTCCCGACGGACGTAAAGAACTTGAGCATTACATTGCTAAATATACCGCAACAACAAAAACATGTACGGGATGCGAGGGCCGGGAGAGAAACATAAAAGTAGAAATTTATTCTTTTGAAAAGCCCTCAAAACCGGTGCTGACGATCGATAAGAATTGTGATCAAATCGACCTTTCCGCCGATACATACCAAACAACGGTTTACGGATGTTACCAAGATGAAGACAGTTATGAAATTTTTGATTATAAACAAAAATCGATCATTCAAGCCGACAATCAAATAATATCGGGAAATATTCCCAATTCCAAAATCAAATTTTACGTCGGTTTTGTAAAAGACAACAAGGATACACTCTGTTTAGGCACATTAAATCTTTCGTATGTCGCCAATGATAAATATGCTGTTAAAATACGAACGAGAAAGAATGCAGAGGATAATTATCTTCCTTTTTCCCCCGACATCAAAATATTAAGCGCCGGGCCAAAGGATAAATTTTCGGAATCGAATAAAGAATACACATTTTGGTCTTTAAATAATGTTAGTGATAAGAATTCCATCAATAATCTCATCATCAGATTAACTTTCTTGCGAGGAGGTAAAACGGACGGAAATATGGTCGTCGATATCCCGATAGAGCATGGTAAACCGTTCGGGAAAGGAGAAGCGACACAAGAAATATATATTGAAGAATAACGTTACCAAATAAGATCGGTTAAAACCTACCGGGTTTTAAAAACCCGGTAGGTTTATTGCGTAAAAATTAACCGATTTTATACAATTTCGAAAATGATACCGAAAAAAAGACATTCGACAAACTCCCTCTCCGATCCTCTCTTTTTGGAGAAAAGCTCTTGTTCTCGACTTTTGCTGGTTTCGGCCAATCGTTTTCGGGAGCCCTATCCGGTGTATCCGCTGGGCATATCGTATTTGCACGCAGCCGTTGCACGACGACTGCCGCATTTCGAAGTGCGTATTTGCGACATGAACTTGACAAACAACAACGGATTGGAAACGATGTTGAACGACTTTATGCCGCAATATGTCGGTATTTCGTTGCGCAATGTTGACGATGTCAACTTTTTCGCGCGCAATGGTTTTATTGGTGAATATCGAGAACTTGTCGAAACGATTCGTCGGAAATCCGATGCCGTTGTTATTGTCGGCGGAGCGGGTTTTTCCGTGTTTCCGAAATTACTGTACGAACTTTTGAATCCCGATTTCGGAATTTTCGGCGAAGGAGAAAATTCGTTGTGCGATTTGCTCGAATGTCTCGAAAACCGAATTTCACCCGGCGATATTGAAGGTTTGGTTCGGAACGTCGACGGAAAAACGATTATCAATCCGCGCACGAATTACGTCGAGAATTCGGATGTTATTTTTGACGATCAACTGCTCGATTTTTACGGTCGCGAAAGCGGGATGCTCAACATACAAACCAAACGCGGATGCCCTTATCGTTGCATCTATTGCACATATCCGCTCATCGAAGGGCGATGCGTCCGAACGATGAACGCGGAAAAAATCGTCGATACATTATCGTTTTTTTACCAGCGCCACCAAACAGATTATGTCTTCTTTACCGATTCGGTTTTTAATATCGCGGCGGAATTTAACGCGCAATTATGCGAAGCGATCATCCGAAGCGGCATCAAAATCAAATGGGGCGCATATTTCACGCCGCACAACCTTGATTCGGAAATGTTGAAGTTGTATCGACGAGCGGGATTAGCGCACATCGAATTCGGCACGGAATCATTGTCCGACACGCAATTGAAAAACTACGGTAAACATTTCACCGTCGCCGATATTATCGAAAAATCCGAGATGTGCGTTCGGGAAGGTATTTATTATGCGCATTTTCTCATTTTGGGCGGTTACGGCGAAACCGATCAAACCGTTGCCGAAACATTCCGAAATTCCCGCTTGTTGAAAAATACCGTTTTTTTCCCTTACGTGGGAATGCGGATTTATCCGAAAACCAAATTACGCGAAATAGCCGTCGCCGAAGGCAAAATATCCGAAGATGACTCTTTGGCCGAACCGACATTTTACGTTTCGGATCGATTTAATCCGGATGCCCTCAAGAGTTTGGCCGCCGATACCGGCAAAGCATGGATCTTTCCGGACGAACCGGAAAGTGAAATCGTCCGTATGTTGAGAACGAAAAAGAATAAAAAAGGTCCGTTATGGGAATACCTCCGCAAATCATAGCCCACGGCGCCAAAGTCGCCGAATTGATCCCGCAAAAAGCCCCGATCGTCATGGTAGACACGCTTTATACATGCGACGACGATCGTGCCGTTACGGGATTAACCATCCGTGGCGACAACATGTTTTGCGAAAACGGCTTGTTTCGCGAACCAGGCATTATCGAACACATTGCTCAATCGGCAGCCTTGAAATCGAGATACGAACAACAAACGAAAAACATGCCGCCGACAATCGGCTATATCGGTTCGATCAAAAACTTTGCATTGTATTTTTTTCCGTCCGTCGGCGATCAATTGGTGACTACCGTCGAGGTATTGCACGTGGTGGGCGATATATCGGTATTACACGGAAAAACGGAATGCAACGGAAAAACGGTGGCGGAATGCGAAATGAAAGTGGCGGAAAAAGCAACCAATAATTAACAATTGACGACCGTTTATCGTCCGGCTTTCCCGGATTAATTTACTACTTTTGCATCAAGAGGATATCGATCCGAAAAAACAACCGATAATCAATTTGAATATCATGAGAAATAGAACACTTATTATTTGCCTGTTGCTGTTTGTATCCGGTTCATTGAATGCCCAAACAACTTTATCGATCACCGATTTCGGAGCCGCGCCGAACAGTTGGAACGATGTCGTTCCCGCCATCAAACGAGCCGTAAATGCCTGTCAAGG
>JAVBNP010000008.1:0-12929 GCA_031551455.1 Bacteroidales bacterium
TATGATTAACGGAAAATTAAATATTCGGATTAAATTAAATAAGTATCAATCGAACACCGTCAACATTCGGCGTTCGACCGGCGGATATCTTGCTTTGGGGTTGATGATTCTCTGTCAATTATCCGTTGTCGATTCTTTTGCCCAAACTCCCGACGATTTAAACAAAGAATTGATTTTGGTACGCCCGTATGAACCATCGGTATCCGATGCACAAAAGATAACCACATTGCCGAATTTGAAAGACTCGTTCAGCATCAAACCTTCGTTCGATTATTCCATTCGTTCGCGGCGCATTGACACTCGATTCGACGTAAGTCCCATCAGCGCAGCCAAATTGCAACCACTTCCGCAAACGAAACTTTACCGCGGTTACTTAAAAGCGGGATTGGGCTCCATCCCGAATGCGTTGGGAGAGTTGTCGCTTAACACGGTTCGAAATAAAGAATATGCGTTGGGAGCGCTTGTCAAATACGACGGCGCGGCGGGTAAAGTAAAACTCGAGAACGACGAGAGAGTTTTTGCGGGAAACACCGAAATCGGCGCAAAAATTTTCGGGCAGAAGTTTTTTTACAATTCATACCTTTACGGTCAAGCCGGCGCATCGGGGATGACGGCGTACAACTACGGGTACGACACCGAAATCGATACATCTTTTGCCAAAGGCGATATTCGCAAACGGTATCTCCTTGCCGACGCCAACGTGGGGATTCGTTCGTCGCAATTTAAAACCGATCGAATGAATTTTAACGTACAATTGGGTTATAAGTATGCCCACAACAAGTTGGACGATATATATGTACACGACTCCATATCGCAAAGCACAAGTAAAGGCGGTTTTGTGCGATACAATGAAAATGCGGTCAATTTTAAGGCGGAATTGGACAACAACATGTTCGGCGGACGAATAAACGTCGACATGTTCAACCGCAGCAATGCGTTTGATTCGTTGCGCAATAACTTCGCGATTGACTTGAACCCGTGGTTCATGCTCGACAACGACAGTATTCGTTTGCAGGTCGGTATGCGTTTGGCGGCATACAAGGAAGGCGACAGAGGCATGCAATACAAAATATACCCGAAAATCGAATTTCAATTCACCCTTCTAAAAGATATTTTCATTCCGTTTGTGGGTATCGACGGTTATCTGCAACCGAACACCTATCGGGATATCATCACCGAAAATCCGTTCATCACTCCGGGCCTGTCGGTTCCCATTACCAACACCAAACTGTTGGTATATGCGGGATTAAAAGGAACGTTAACCACCAAGTTATCGTATTATTTGCGGGCCGATTTCAGTACGGCCGAAAACGAATGCTTGTTTGTTAACGATACCGCTTATTCGCGCGCGCAAAACTATTTTACCGTTGTAACGGACGATATCAACACGTTCGGGCTCAAAGCCGAATTGTATTACAATCCGATAGAGCGCCTTGATCTGGGTATAAAAACAAGTTACATCGGTTACCAACCGTCGATCGAGAAATATGCATGGCATCGTCCCGCATTCACGATTGAATTCTCGACAAAATATAACCTGCGCAACAAAATTTTGCTCAATTTGGACATCATAGGAATCGGAAAAAGATATGCCAAAACATTTTCCGACGACCCGGAGGTGGTGACTTATCGTGAGCTTAAAAGCGTGGCCGATTTTAATCTCGGCGTCGAATATCGATACACGAAAAGCCTTTCCTTTTTCTTGAAACTCAACAATCTTTCCGGAGCGAAGTATTACCGATGGAATTATTATCCTTCGCAACGATTCAACGGAATGGTCGGATTTACGTATTCGTTATAAGGAGCCATGCATTCACCGTCGAATCGGAAGTTTTTCGCTTCCCGTCAAATCATTTTTGCCCCCGGTTTTGTTATATTTGCACATAACGATCAAACCAACCGATATCATACAAATTCTCTTGATGTCCCGGACCGGCTCGACGGCGATCCCGAGCAAAAGGATCCGACTTTTTTAAACAAAACGTTAACCGACACTGAACCGACCATTTGTTTTTTCGGGATTTTCGTCTGTTCTCGTCTTTTTAAAAAATCGGAAATTTGAGCTTCATTCAAAAATTTAACATCGTAAAAATCAAAAATTAGTCATATAATGGATAACATTCCGGAAAACAATCACAACAACGAATATTCGGCAAGCAACATCCAAGTTCTAGAGGGCTTGGAAGCTGTTCGTAAACGTCCCGCCATGTATATCGGCGACGTAGGCGTTAAAGGCTTACACCATTTGGTGTACGAAGTGGTGGATAACTCCATCGACGAAGCTCTTGCGGGGTATTGTTCCGATATCGACGTGATCATCAACGAAGACAACTCCATCACCGTAACCGATAACGGGCGCGGTATCCCGGTGGATTACCACGAAAAGGAAAAAAAATCGGCGCTCGAAGTCGTCCTCACCGTACTGCATGCGGGCGGTAAGTTTGATAAAGGCTCGTATAAGGTATCGGGCGGGTTACACGGTGTTGGTGTATCGTGCGTTAACGCGCTGTCCATATATTTTAAGGCAGAGATCCACAAAGGCGGCAAAATCTACGCACAGGAATACTCTATCGGGAAGCCGAAAGGAGATGTACGTGTGGTGGGCGAGACCGATAAAACGGGAACCATCATTTCGTTCCGGCCCGATTCCTCCATCTTCCAAGTGTTGGAGTACAATTTCGAAATATTGGAAGCCCGTTTGCGCGAATTGGCTTTCTTGAACAAAGGCATTCGTTTGTCACTCACCGATAAACGCGCTTTGGTCGATATCACCGGCGAAGACGGCAAAACCACGCAAGGTTACCATCGTGTCGATTTCTATTCGGAAAACGGGTTGGCCGAGTTTATCCAGTACTTGGATGCCGGACGAGAAAAACTGATTGAAAAAGTGATTGATGTGGAAGCCGAAAAAGGCGGCGTACCCGTGGAAATCGCCATGCAGTACAACACCTCGTTCTCCGAAAACGTGCATTCGTACGTCAACAACATCAATACAATCGAAGGCGGTACGCATTTGGCGGGTTTCCGCCGCGGATTGACCCGTACATTGAAAAATTACGCCGAAAAATCGGGTATGTTGGCCAAATTGAAATTTGACATCAACGGCGACGATTTTCGCGAAGGCTTGACCGCAATTATCTCCGTGAAAGTTGCCGAACCGCAATTTGAAGGACAGACCAAAACCAAGCTCGGCAATTCGGATGTTACCGGAGCGGTTGATCAAGCCGTCAGTGAAGCGTTGGGCAATTATTTGGAAGAAAACCCGCGCGACGCCAAAACGATTGTCGACAAGGTAATTCTTGCCGCAACGGCACGCCATGCGGCCCGCAAGGCCCGTGAATTGGTGCAACGCAAAAACGTGATGTCGGGCGCCGGACTCCCCGGAAAATTGGCCGACTGTGCCGACAAAGATCCGGCTAAATGTGAAGTATATCTCGTTGAGGGCGATTCGGCAGGTGGAACGGCTAAACAGGGGCGCGACCGCGCTTTTCAAGCCATTCTTCCGTTGAGAGGAAAAATTCTGAACGTGGAAAAAGCGATGGAACACAGAATCCTCGACAACGAAGAAATTCGTAATATTTATACCGCATTGGGCGTCACCATCGGCACCGAGGAGGACAGCAAAGCGTTGAATTTGTCGGGACTGCGTTACAATAAGATCATCATCATGACCGATGCCGATGTGGACGGAAGCCACATCAGCACGTTGATCATGACTTTTTTCTTCCGCCACATGGCCGAATTGATCCGAAACGGACACTTGTACATTGCCACGCCGCCGCTCTATCTCGTCAAAAAAGGCAATAAGCAAAAATATTGCTGGAACGAGGAGCAACGTCTGGCTGCCGTTGAGGAATTGGGCAAAGGCAAAGACGGCGGATTGCACATTCAACGTTATAAAGTGTTGGGCGAAATGGATGCCGAACAACTGTGGGAAACTACCATGAATCCGGCCAATCGTACTTTGCGTAGGGTGACTATCGACAGCGCCGCCGAAGCTGATCGTATCTTTTCGATGCTGATGGGCGACGAAGTGCCGCCGCGTCGCGAATTTATCGAACGTCATGCAAAATATGCAAGAATAGACGCATAACAAAATTTAAGCAATATCCATCGAACATATCGGAAATTTCATTTGCGAATATTTGTTTGATCGATATTGCTTGAATTTCAAAAACACAACCATCATGGAAGAAGAAAATCAAAACCAAAATCAAAACCAGATTAACATCGAGTTAAAGGAAGATGTTGCTCAAGGAATTTATTCCAATTTGGCCATCATATCTCATTCATCATCGGAATTTGTGCTGGATTTCATCCGTATCATGCCCGGCGTTCCGAAAGCGGAAGTCAAATCGCGGATTATTCTGACACCCGAACATGCCAAACGTCTGTTGCTCGCGTTGAGCGAAAATATGGGAAAATACGAATCGGCACATGGTCAAGTGAAAATCGACGACAGAGGCCCCGGTTTTGCACCGTTGGGATACAATTAATTCGCAACTTGCAACCGCAATCCGATTACATTAAACGATAAAATCCGTTTTACGTCTTTATCGTTAAATTCTTAAGAAATATATGTCAAACATTTCTTTAGATCCGATATCGATGATATCGGATTTTTTATATTTTTGCGCCGCTTAGTTCACAAAAACGCGGCTTGCAAGAGTGGTCCTCGCGTTTTTTTGACATTTAACTCGGTAAGGGACAGCCGAAAACATTAAAAAAAACAGTAAACATCATGAAGAAAACAGGTTTATTCATTGCTATGCTTTTGGCGCTTGTTTGTGTAACCGCGAGCGCTCAAGATTTGACTCAGCTGATTTCCGATTTCAAATCGACGACGCGTACAAACAACATCAAAGCGCTCGAAGATGCCAAAGCCGGATTGCAAGGATCGGGTATCCAAAGCTTGGATAAAATGGTGGAAAAAGCAAACGACATTCTGAAATCTTTGTCGACCACAAGCGACACCATTCCTTCGGTATACGAACGGGTGATGGGCGAAACCATGGACGGCTTGAATAACGATGACGTACAAAAACCCCAATCGGAAGAATTGGAAAATCTTGCTTCGGAAATTGCCGAAAACGCAAAAGCTGCTACCGATGCTTCAAAAGATTTGGACGGCATTCAAAGCGATGTGTCCAAAATCAGAAATCCGTTGCAGGTAAAAAAAGCGACAAGTGCATTAAATTATTGCAAAAATGCGCTTAAATTCTCAAAAGACGAAGCGGATCTGCAAACCAAAATAACGGGTGCACTTTTGAAAAAAACCAAATCGGATGTGGGATTGTAAAATTGCACATACACGAAACAAAAAGCCGACAAATGTCGGCTTTTTTTATGCCGATTTCACACAAATAAACAATTGTTTATCAATAGTATGATTTCGCTTATCGAAAATGGAACGAATTCATAATTAACCGCAAAAAAATATCGAGGTATGAAAAAATCGACACGGCTAAACATTCTCACTCGGCTTTTGTTTATTTTATTGGTATTTGAATGATCAATATCAAATGACGCATCAATTTTCTAATTAAAAACAACAAGCACCATGTGTAAAAAATCAAAAATCAAGAAACTTCTCTTTTTGATGGTAACGGGCATCGCAGCTTTCGCTTTTACCGATAACGGACATGCCCAAAAGAAACCCAACATTATCGTCATTTTCGGCGATGATATCGGGCAATCGCAGGTCAGCGCTTATACGCGCGGAATGATGGGCTATCGCACGCCCAATATCGATCGCCTGTTTAAGGAAGGTGCCATTTTTACCGATGCTTACGGCCAACAGTCGTGCACGGCAGGGCGAGCTTCGTTTATTTTGGGACAGGAACCGTTTCGTACGGGGTTGCTCACCATCGGCATGCCGGGCGATAAACACGGAATCACCAACTGGATGCCGACCATTGCTGACGTGCTGAAATCACAAGGTTATGCTACCGGACAGTTCGGTAAAAATCATTTGGGCGACCAAGATGAACATTTACCCACAAAGCACGGTTTCGACGAATTTTTCGGTAATTTGTACCATTTGAATGCCGAAGAAGAACCCGAAGGATATTTTTATCCGAAGGATCCCGAGTTTCGTAAAAAATACGGTCCGCGCGGTGTGTTGCGTTCGACAGCCGACGGAAAGGTGGAAGATACCGGCCCGTTGACCAAAAAGAGAATGGAAACCATTGATGATGAGTTTTTTGCCTCGTATAAGAATTTTGTCGAACGTCAGGCTAAAGCCGGTAAACCGTTTTTTACATGGTTCAACACCACGCGTATGCACGTGTTTACACATTTGAAACCCGCATCGGTGGGACTCACCGGTAAAGGTATCGAGGCCGACGGAATGAAGGAGCACGACAACATGATCGGCGAACTGTTGAAACAATTGGATGATTTGGGAATTGCCGATAATACCATCGTTGTGTATACCACAGACAACGGCGGCGAAGTGGCTTCATGGCCCGACGGCGGTATGATGCCGTTTAAAGGCGAAAAAGGCACCACTTGGGAAGGAGGTTTCCGTATCCCGATGTTGATGCGCTGGCCGGGAGTTATCAAACCCGAAACCGAATGTAACGAGATTATTTCGTTGCTCGATATGTTCCCTACGCTTTGTGCGGCAGCAGGTGTTCCCGAAATCAAAGAAAAAATGGCCAAAGGTTGGACAGGCGCCGGCAAAACATTTAAGGTACACTTGGACGGATATGATTTTACGCCCTATTTCCAAGGAAAGGAAACAAAAGGCCCCCGCGAGAACATCATGTATTTCGACCAAGCCGGCAATCTGAATGCGATTCGCTGGAACGATTGGAAAGTTGCTTTTGCTGTTGCATCCGAAGGAAACATAGCCACATCGCACCGCGAAGTCACTGCATGGGCAAGAGTATATAATTTACGTATGGATCCTTATGAACGTAAAGATGAAAGCGGAATGGAAACAGAATGGAGCATGCAGCAAATGTGGTTATTGGTTCCCATACAAAAACAAGTAAAGGATTTCTTCACCGATTTTGAAAAATATCCTTATCAAGCGGGAAGCACATTGAATCCTTCGGGTATCAATTACGGACTGTTGAAACAACAGGAAGCCATGAAACGTTTGAAAGAATTGGAAACCCTAAAACCCAATTAATGGCTCGTTTATGATAATCGGAAAAAGTCGTTTCGCAAAAGGGACGGCTTTTTTTGATTTTTCGCATAACAAAACAGACGAAAAAGTTAACATGGATGAAACAAAACCTTTTTGCTTTTGTTGTCTTTATTGAATCCGGAAATTTTCGAAATCAATAAAACCCGGTATCTAATTTATTAAAAAAAAGTAAATGTTATGTATCAAAAAGTAAAAACAATGAAACTGCTTTTGTCGGCAGCAGCAATCATGATTTTCGTCGGCACGGGTTATGCCCAAAAGAAACCGAATATTCTCGTGATTTTCGGCGACGATATCGGTTATCATAACATCAGTGCATACAGTCATGGAATCATGGGATTCAAAACCCCGAATATCGACAAGATTGCCAAAGACGGAATCCTGTTTACCGATTATTACGGCCAACAAAGTTGTACGGCAGGACGTGCCGCATTCATTACCGGGCAATGTCCGTTCCGTACGGGTTTGACCAAAGTGGGTATGCCGGGCGCTCCCGTGGGCCTTCAAGCCGAAGATCCCACTATTGCCGAATTTCTGAAGCCGTTGGGTTATGCTACCGGTCAATTCGGTAAAAACCACTTGGGCGATCAAGATAAATACCTGCCCACCAAGCACGGGTTTGACGAATTTTTCGGTAATCTCTATCACTTGAATGCCGAAGAAGAACCCGAACAACCCGAATACCCGAAAGATCCCGCATTTTTGGCCAAACATCGGCCGCGTGGCGTGCTCCGTTCGACAGCCGACGGTAAGGTGGAAGATACCGGCCCGTTGACCAAGAAACGGATGGAAACCGTCGATGAAGAATTTTTGGCTGCTGCCAAGAATTTCATGTCTCGTAATGCAAAAGCCGGCACTCCGTTCTTCACTTGGTTCAATGCCACGCGTATGCACGTAAATACCCATTTGAAACCCGCATCGGTAGGTAAAACCGGACTCGGACTGCAAGCCGACGGCATGGTGGAACATGACGGCATGGTGGGCGAACTGCTTGCCTTGCTCGACCAATTGGGCATTGCCGATAACACGATCGTGATATATACCACCGACAACGGCGCCATGAAGAATCAATGGCCCGACGGCGGCGTTTCTCCTTTCCGTTCGGAAAAGGATACCAACTGGGAAGGTGCCGTTCGCGTTCCTTGTGTTGTTCGTTGGCCCGGGCATATTCAACCCGGTACGTTGATCAACGATATATTCTCGGCCGAAGACTGGTTGCCCACATTGGTGGCTGCTGCCGGAGGCGATGCCAAGTTAACGGAAAGCGCCAAGAAAGGTGTGAAAGCCGGAAGCAAAACGTTCAAGGTACATTTGGACGGATATAATCAATTGCCTTTCTTGACAGGCCAAATGGACAAATCGCTTCGGAATGAATTCTACCTGTTTGATGACGACGGTAATTTGGCTGCAGCCCGCAAAGGACAATATAAAGTAACCTTTGCTTTGCAGGAAGCCATCGGAATGGCTATTTGGCGTACACCGCTGTCATCGCTGAAAGCTCCTTTCCTGATTGACCTTCGTCAAGACCCTTACGAATATGCGTATGACGGATCCATCAATTACGAAAAATGGATGCTTGACAAGAATTTCTTGATTTTCGACGTGATCGATATGGTGGCCGCTTATTTGGAAACCTACAAGGATTTCCCGCCGCGGCAAAGTCCCGCCACTTTCACCATCGATAAAGTAACCGAAAATATGAAAGCAGCAGCCGATGCAAGAAATGCGGCAGCCGCAAGAAAATAACGGTTTCTATTTTTCGCAAATAAAAAACACCCGAATATCATGATGTTCGGGTGTTTTTACATTACAAGGGAGAAGGAAAACATAAAATCGATTTTCAAAACAATCCATATCTTTGTTTGTTAAAACATCAGATAGGGCTACATTTGATTGAGATCCTTATTCAAAATCAATTATTCAAACTAAAAAGATGAAAAGCATATATTATTTATTGATCATAACAAGCCTGACATTATCGGCTTGCGGTGGCTCGCAACAAAAAACCGGAGAAAAAGCCGCACCTCCGGTAACATCCGATCCGCTTCCGTCGTGGAACGAAACCCCAACCAAGAAAGCCATTATCGACTTTGTTACCGCGATCACCGGCGAAGGCAGCGCCAAATTTATTCCCGCGGAAGAACGCGTTGCCGTGTTCGACAACGACGGTACATTATGGTGCGAACAGCCGATGTATTTCGAAGTGTTGTATTCATTAGCGGGGACCAAGGCTATTGTTGCCAAAAAACCGGAACTGGCCAAAAAGCCCGAAATGAAAGCTTTATTGGACGGCGATATGAAAAAATTCATGGCATCCGGAGAAAAAGGAATCGTTGAGGCATTTGCCGTTTCGCATGCCGCTGTTCCACCCGTCGAATTCGACAAAATGGCCGCAACATGGCTCGATACCGCCGTACACAGACGTTTCAACAAAAAATATTCGGAACTGATTTACGCACCGATGGTGGAGTTGCTGCAATACTTGCGCGACAACGGCTTTAAAACTTACATCGTATCGGGTGGGTCATCGGTATTCATCCGCCTTTTCAGTGATAAAGCGTACGGCATTCCGCCCGAACAAGTTATCGGTACCATGTTGAAAGCCGAGTATAAAAACGGCGATGTGGTTTTCACGCCCGAATTGTGGCATAACGACGATAATGTGGGGAAACCCGTCGGTATTTTCCAATTGATCGGACGTAAACCCGTTTTTGCGTTCGGTAATTCGGACGGCGATTACCAAATGTTGGAATGGACTTCATCCAATACACGCCCAAATCTTTCGCTTATTCTGCACCACACCGATGCCGATCGCGAATATGCGTACGATCGCAACTCGCACGTGGGTAAATTGGATAAAGGCCTCACCGACGGACCGACCAAAGGATGGATTATCGTTGATATGAAAAAAGATTTCGGAAAAGTTTTCTCGTTCGAAAAATAACTATTCCGAATTTAACGCGTGATTTTTCGAGCTGCCGTTTTTACTTTCGGCGGCTCTTTTTTTACGACAAAATACATCTATTTGATGAACATTTACGCACGGGAAATTGTTACAAATTAATGGGGTTTCGCAAAGGAGCCCCGAATCGGTCGGGGCAATAACCTTGTTTCGATCACATATTTTACTTGAAAAGCAAGTTCTGTTATTATAAATTTAAATTTCTCGATTATGCAATATGTATGGTACATTCTTATCGGTATAGCTGCCGGATTTATTGCCGGACAAATTACGAAGGGTAAAGGGTTCGGCTTGATTTTGAACCTGATTATCGGAATCATCGGAGGTGTATTGGGCGGTTGGATTTTCGGATTATTGGGATTTTCAACCACGGGCATCACGGGTAATCTCATTTCGGCAATCGTCGGCGCCGTAGTTTTGATTTGGATCGCATCCGCCATCAGAAAGTCGACAACAAAATAATGATGTGTCCGAACGCAAAAAAATAATTTTCCCGTATTATCTTACAAATTTGAAAATAATCAATCGTCATGGCAAAGTTCAATGTATTCACTTTGGTGGGAGGAATCAGCAATGCCTCAATCAACAAACGGTTATACGCAGAGATCGTTAAACATCATAAAGGAAACCTGTCCTTCCAAATGTTTGACGTCGCTTCACTGCCGTTTTATTCGCAAGATATAGAAAATGATCCTCCGCCAACGGTTAAATCGATGAAAGAAGCGGCCAAACGATCAGATGCCGTTCTTATCATCACTCCCGAATATAATCGATCGATTCCGGGAGTACTCAAAAATGCGATCGATTGGGGTTCGAGACCCTACGGCAGCAGTTGTTGGACTCATAAACCGGCCGCCGTCATGGGCGCCTCCGGCGGAAATATCGGAACATTCGGTGCACAACAACATCTGCGTAATATCTGTTCTTACCTTAACATGCATTTGATGGGACAACCCGAATTTTATTTTAATGCTTCCGTAAATATGCCGGAAACGGGATTAACCGAAAGCGCCGTCAAATTAACGGATCAATTTTTCACCACATTCGAAGAATGGATCAAAATCTTCGTTAAAAAATAACGATATTCGGCAAAATCACACTGCCGACTTTGCTTTTCGCTCCGACGTGTACATGGCGTACACGTCGGTTTTTTATTTCGATACTTATCGTGTTTCCGGCCTTTAAATTATTAAGAATAATTATTGCATTAATTATTTTTTTGCGTATTTTTGTATGAAGAGACTTGCATAAAGGGTCAAGTATTCATTTAAACGGGATACGACCATGGAAAAAAAACTTCGATCGATAAGTGCACACCTGTTGTGGGTAGTACTTTTACTCTCAAGCACAAACTTGTTTGCCGGAAACGATTATTTCACGGTAAGCGGTATCGTAAAAGACAAGAACACTCATAAACCGCTCGAATACGTGACCGTGTCGGTTTCAAGCAACAACATCGGAACGGTAAGCAATGCGGACGGAGAATTTTTGCTGAAAATACCGTTATCAATCGGAGCAACATCCGTCGAAATTTCACACGTCGGATATCATGGTTTCCGGATTCCCGTTAAGGGCGAGGATATCATCAATAAGGAAATATTACTTGTTCCATACGCCAACCCGTTGAGCGAAGTGGTGATTCGCGGCTGGGACGCCCGTTATCTGATTTGGGAAGCCATCAACAAGATTGACGAAAATTACAGCTCCTCTCCCACCCTGCTTACGGGTTTTTACAGAGAAACCGTGCAAAAAAGACGCAACTACATCAATATTTCCGAAGCGGTAATCGATATATACAAAACCGCTTATACCGAAGGTACGATGCGCGATCGCGTGCAAATATCGAAAGGACGCAAGTTGCTCAGCCGGGAAAAAACGGACACGTTGGCCGTAAAACTGCTGGGCGGACCGAATTTATCCGTTTTTGTGGATATCGTCAAGAACAGAGACGCCCTGTTGGATAAGGAAACTTTTTCGTACTACGAGTATACGATGGAGGGCGTTACGCAAATCAACGGACGCGACCAATATGTAATCGGATTTCGTCCCCGTGTCTCGATTCCCGCTCCGCTATACCTCGGTACGTTTTATGTGGATAAAGAAAGTTTGGCCTTTACCCGTGCCGAATTTCAAATCGACATGACCAACCGCGACAAGGTAACCGAACTGATTCTCAAGAAAAAACCGTTCGGATTGCGGTTCAGACCGGAAGAAGTATCATATGTGGCATCGTATCGGGAGCGCGACGGAAAATGTTATTTGAGTTACATCCGTAACGAAATGAAATTCAAATGCGATTGGCGACGAAGGCTTTTTTCGACTAATTACATTATCGTCAGCGAAATGGCCGTGACCGACATTACGGATCGGGAACCGACGATTATTTCACGTAAAGAAGCATTCAACCCCGGCCAATCGTTGAGTGATAATGTCATGAATTTTTTCGACAACGATTTTTGGGGAGCGTATAACATCATAGAACCGACGGAATCCTTGGAATCAGCCGTAAATAAACTCAAAAAACAACAAATCGATCAATAATCGAATGGTAAAAGAAGTTCGGTATTACCGGCGTTAAACCGCCAAATCGGCTTATTTCAACGGTTGTATTTTTTTCAAAAAAGCTTCGCGATACATGTCGCTGATGGTAATGTTGTGTTGTCCTATTTTGATGCGGCTTTTTTCGATGATGTCGATCTTGTTCAACGCAACGATGTATGAACGGTGCACCCGCATAAACCGTTCGGGCGGAAGGCCTTGCTCCAAGCTGCGTAAACTGAGCAACGAAAGTACGGGTTTATCGATCGTGTG
>JAVBNP010000179.1:0-8337 GCA_031551455.1 Bacteroidales bacterium
TTTTTGAACGGGTTTAGTTTCCAAATCAGCCTATTGACAAATATTTTAAAATCCATACTTTTCTTTACTTTTGGGGGACAAAGATAAAGCAATTGCAAAATGTTAAAAAGGAAGAAAAAGTAAAATTTGTGTTCACTCTGTGTTCGCCCCAAATAAAAAAGCCTTGCATTTTCTTGCAAGACTCTGATTTTCAGTGTCGGGGTAGCAGGATTCGAACCTGCGACCCTCTGCTCCCAAAGCAGATACGCTAACCGGACTGCGCTACACCCCGAATGATTTCAAATTTGAAGGTGCAAAGATAATCAATTATTTCGGGCCGGCAAGAGATGCCGTTTGTAAAAAATATACACAACAGTCTTCGATGGTCTTTTTAAAAGGAATAAACTCATATTCCAAAGTTTTGACGATTTTCGCGTTCGAATAATAAAGTTGTCGAAAAGCGGAATCAGCTGTATCCTTAGTTAAAGCGGGACTTTTGCCCGTTAATCTGCTTGCTGCCGCGGAGAGACGATATGCTGCATTCAACATCCATGGACGAGCTTCCATTGAAGGCTTTTTAACGCGCAAGCCGTCGGCAATCACATCGAACAACTCACGATAGCTTAAATCGCCGGCCGACAGGACGTATCGTTCGCCGAAACACTCTCGCTCCATGAGCAGCATCATGCAACGAACCACATCGCGGACATCGACAAAACCCGTTGTGCCGGGAGTGTGAAATCGCATTCCTTTGTATACTTGCGAGAAAAACTTCGAACTGCCTTTCGTCCAATCGCCGGGACCGAGAATGACCGACGGATTGACGATCGTTGCCCGCAGTCCTTCGGCAATACCGCGCCATATTTCCATTTCTGCTTTATGCTTGCTGCAAGCGTATGCGGAACGCCCTTCGGAATTTTGCCACAAGTCGGTTTCGGCAGTCAATTTTCCCGGTTCGCTGCGGCCCAATGCGGCAATGGAACTTACGAAACATAACGGGATCTGCTTTTCCGAACAAGCATTTACCACATTAGCAGTTCCTTCGACGTTGGTTTTCACCATTTGCGCTTTATCCGAACCGCAAAACGAGACAACGGCAGCCGCGTGATATGCCGCATCGCATCCGTCCAACGCATCGGTAACGGCTTCGAAATCGAATAAATCGGCATCAATCCATTCTATTTGTCGGAATAATGTATCAGCGTCGGTAGCGTAAAAACTAAATGTCCGTAAGGTTTGCGAAATATCGCTTGTCGGCCGTTTGAGCGCTTTCACCCGAGTGCCTTTTTGCAAAAGTTCGTACAACAGGTGCGCACCGACCAACCCGGTTCCGCCGGTGACAAAAGCCGTACGCGTAGTCATGATGTTCGCGAATGTTCGGTTAACAATCGCTTCAGCGTCGCCGCAAAACGCTCGATGTCGTCGTCCGTGGTATCCCACGAACAAACCCAGCGCACTTCGTTACGCGATTCGTCCCAATCGTAAAAGAAAAATTCGCGACGGAGCGATTCAATAACTTGTGGCGGAAGTATGGCAAACACTTCGTTGGCTTCGGTCGGTTGCGTGACGGTTATTCCGAGCGTCTCAACCGCTTCGCGCAAGCGTTGCGCCGTTCGATTGGCTTGCCGAGCATTGTGCAGCCACAAATCGTCGGTAAGATATGCTCCGAATTGGGCCGAAATATAACGCATCTTCGAGGCCAATTGCATGCCTTGTTTGCGGATATACTTGAAATTTTCGGTCAACGCGGTATTCAAAATAACCACCGCTTCGCCGTACATCATGCCGTTTTTGGTTCCGCCGAACGACAATATGTCGACGCCTGTGTCGACAATCATTTCGCGCACGGAAACGTTCAAAGAAACGGCTGCATTGGCAATGCGTGCGCCGTCAATGTGCAGCAACAACCCGCGGAAATGTACAAAATCGGATATTTCGCGCAGTTCGGCAACGGAATAGACCGTTCCCATTTCGGTAGTCTGCGTAACCGATACCACACGCGGTTGTGCGTGGTGTTCGAACCCGATGCCGTGCAAATGCCGCGCAATGTCGGGAATACGCAATTTTCCGTCGGGTGTGGAATTCGACAAAAGTTTGCATCCCGTAAAACGTTCGGGTGCACCGCATTCGTCAACATGAATATGTGCCGTGTCGGCGCAAATAACGGAATGAAACGGTTGTGTGAGGGTTTGCAGCGAAAGCACGTTGGCGCCCGTTCCGTTGAACACGAAAAACACTTCACATTGATCGCCGAACAGTTTTCGAAAAAGTGTTCGGGCACGTTCTGTGTACGAATCGTCGCCGTAAGCAACGCAATGCCCTTCGTTGGCATCCATCAACGCTTGCATGATGCGGGGATGAACGCCCGCATTGTTATCGCTTGCAAAACCTTTTTTATTCATTGTTAATAGAACACAGATGACACAGATTTAACGGATTATCACGGATTTTTCTTATTTTCTTACAATCTTACATGTCTTACGATCTTACGGTCTTTTTTTTCGATGATAGAACGAGGAATGACGCAGATTTACCGGATTTTCACGGATTTTTTTTCTTACGATCTTACGATTTGATCCGTGTCATCAGTGTTCTATATTATTTCCAAGTCCTTTACGCGCATCCAACCTTTGTTCCCGTCGGGAATGCGGATTTCGCGCCATTCGTCTATTTGGTCTTCGATACGTACTTTGGTGCCTTCATGCAGGATGAACAGATTGTTGCCGCTATCGTCGGGTGAGCTTTTCACGGTGACGGACGGTGCAAACACAATGGCCTCGTCGGTGCGTTCGATATTGATTTTTTGCAGGTAACCGAAAATAAATGCGGTGAGGCCGACAACGAAACACAATATTCCCAATCCGAACGAGAATCTGCGTACTTGTAAACTGCGTATAAAGAGATACAACAATCCGAAAACCGGGACCACGATGAAACACCAAATGCCGAGCCACGCCCATCCGCGTACGGTGAGCCAATCGCGCACGGCTTTTCCCCACGTAACGAGAAACAGTTCGGGAACAGCCTCCATTTTATCAAACGTAAGGCTGCGCGAAAGATTCAGATTAAAATCGATCGCTTCGTCGCCCGGAGCAAGACGTTTAGCGCGTTCGTACCACAAAATGGCCGATTTGATGTCGTGATTCTTAAAATATGCATTGCCGATATTGTAACACAACGCGGCCGAAGTGAGGCCCGAATCGGCCAACGATTTGTATTGGTCGAGCGCTTTCGTGAATTCGTTTTGAGAATAGAACCGTTCGGCGCGAATCAACGTGCTGTCCGTATCGGAAGCATGGAGCGTCGCCGGGAAAATAAGCGAAAATATCAGATAACGAACTATTTTCATGAATTTTTATTGATTCGATAATGGGTTTAAACTTGTCAAATTACTTTTCGCACCACGGTCGGATTATTCAATCGGATCATGAAAATCGCAACGGGTTCGGTTTTTTCGGGGATACCGTTTCCGTTTTCGTCGAAACGGGCATAAATGTACATGGCGTCGAGTTTGTAATCGTACTCGGAGTTGATGGCGGAATATCGGGGAGGAAGTAACGACGTTTTCCGCGTGTTGCCTTCATCGAAATGATACATCCGTCGCATATCCTTCTTATTGATCAACGAGTCGTTGTTGGTATCCTCGTCATAAACCGACACCAAATAATAATTCCGCGAAACGGGCTTCCGATACAGCGAATCCCGGTTCACTCCGGGAAAATACAAGGTTTTGACCAACACGGGTTTTTGAAAAAAATATGTCAGTGTGTCTTTATCGACATTGTAATGACCGATATTGATCAAATTGTATCCCGCAATGATATCCATGCCCGGCATAAAATACCGAAAATCATCGTCCTCTTCGAGCCGACTGTATGAACGATAACTCGAACCTTCGTAAAATTGAATATTCCTGTCTCCTTGAGGATTCACTTTGTAAACGGTCAAAAGCCGATATTCATCCGATCCCGTCGGAATGACGGAATTGGGCGAACTTGCCAATTGTTTGAAAGTGGTGTTTCCCGCGATCGAATGCGTCAACGAATCGCCGAATGCATGCATATCGGCGACGCGCAGTTCTTCGTTCTTTTTGGTCGCTTCGTTTCGGCACGAGAGAAAGGGCAAAAGCAGAATTACGTATAAAACAATCGTTTTGTTCATCATCAACCGGATTATCGATAATTGATTATTGCATCGCTTTTTGCATTTTATTAATCGCTTCCACGGCGCGATTATAAAGCGCATTCATGTCGGAACTTGCCGCCGCCGGCGCGTAACGAGCAAACTCGCAATCGTCGATAACGCCGATAAACTCGTCGGCCAACGCGGCATCCGCTTTATGTCGTTCCATCGCTGCTTTGGCGCTGTCTTTCGACAATTCGGCAACGGGAATGTTCAATTTGTCGCTCAGGTAACCCCACAGCGCACGCGACAACTCTTCGTAGAATTGTTCGTTCTCGCCTTTATCCATGAATCTGCGCGCTTGTTTAAGACGTTTGGCGGCATATCGATTCGCCTTTTTGTTCTTTACCAACGCCATGTCGGAATATTTGCGAATGTATTTGCGACGGAAATAAACGATCACCGCAAATGCAAGCGCCGGAATGAGATACCACAACCAAAATTTCCACGTTCCGAAGAAATTATCACCCGCGTGGCGCAACTTCATGTTGCCCGTTTTGATGTAACGAATGTCCTTGCCGAGATATTTCACATCCTCGCGCGTAATGCCGCTGATAACGGTTGTCCCCGGTTGTTCTTCGCCGCGTTCCACCGCGAGCGTGTACTCTTCGGAACGCGGTGTTGTGTATTGCTTGGCCTGCGGATCGAACCAAGAAAACTCCACGGAAGGTATTTTATACGTGCCGCCGTGTCGCGGAATAATGAGATATTCGAATATCTTGTTTCCCGCGGTGGCCGCCGCGTTGAGATTAGTGCTCACTTTCGGGTCGTACACTTCGAAATCGGGCGGAAAGTTCATGCGGGGCGGATCGACGAATTTAATGTTGCCCGTCCCGGAAACGGTAACTTTCAACGTTACGGGATCGTTGGCTTTCAATTCGGTTTTGTCCACCGTTGTTTCCAGCTTCATCTGCCCCACCCCGCCGGTGAACGATGCAGGTTTTCCGTCGGGCAACGGCAACACGGTGATATTTGTGGGAGATGATCGCAGTTCTTGCGGAACGGTTTGCGTCATATATCCGAATCCCATACGTATCGGCTTTTCGATGCCGACCGTCATTTCCACCGAACCGATATTAAGTGTGCCTTCTTTTTGAGGTGACAACATAAACCGACCGACAACACCGGTTCCGTACGCCACACCGTTAATCGTCTCCTGTTGAAGCTGTTTCAGTTGAGGCGTCTCCAAATCTTGCTTGAAAAATCCTTCAAACGTCGGTAAATTTTTGACGCCGTACGACGAAATGTTGACTTTCGTGAAAAGTTTCAATGTCGCGGTGATGTATTCGCCTCGATAAACTTGTTTCCGATCGACCAAAACTTCGATAAACACATCGCGATTATTGGCTTGTATTTGCGAATTGTCGGGTTGCGTTCCGGTTCCGGAACTTCCTTGCGAGGTTTGGGCCGGTTGATTTCCTGCAAGCACTTGTACCGTCACGGGCTCCGATTGGAATGTTTTTTTGCCGGCGGTAACTTCAACGGGGCCGAACTGCTGCGTTCCTTCTTTCTTGGCTTGTACGATGTAATTATACACCATTTGCACTTGCCGTACGGTTTTTCGGCCGTCGAAAGAGTTTGAACTGCTGCTCATTTGCCCCGTTCGGGCAAGAATGGAAAACACGTCCGAGTCGGAAAATTTGGGTTCGGATGTTTCGGCGTCGCCGTTGATTTGTACCGTTATTTGGAATGTCTCGCCCACGCGCACGGGGTTCGGACAATCAACGGAAACGGTTACATTCTGCGCACACAGCAGCGCCGTCGACAGAAGAAACAACCCGGATAAAATATATTTCATTTTCGATTGAAGGTTTATCTTGTCTTTCATGCGAAAAAACATCAAAAAACACGTGCAAAATTACCAATTCTTTTCAATTGCGGGACGACTTCCGGCACGCTCCTTTTTCTGCATCTTTTCCTGCAAATCTTTTTCTTCCTGCTCAAGCGCGTTCAAAATCCGTTGCGCGTCCTCGGGACTTATCTGCCGCTGTTGCGGCTGCTCACCCTTTTGATCTTTCTGATCCTGTTGGTTTTGTTGATCTTGCTTGTCTTGATCCTTTTGATCTTGCTTATCTTGATCCTTATTTTGTTGATTCTGTTGATTTTGCTGATTTTGATCATCCTCCGGATCGGGCAACTCATTAATTTTTGTTGCCAAAGTCTTTAGCTTCGAATCATTCGGATATTTAATAATTCCTTCTTGAATGGTTGATTGGGCGCTTTTTTTATTTGCATTGACATAATAATTCGCCGCAGAATGAAAATAATCATTTGCAGTTTGCGCTGACAATGACGACACCAAGCATAAACACAACGCCGTTAAAATAAGCTTCTTCATACTAATTCATTTTTATGATATCCGATATACGATTTGTAAAATCTTGATGTTGTTGCAATTCAGGATACTTTTTTTCTCCGGCTTTCATTAAATCGTACGCTTCCTTATATTTTCTTTGTGCAACCAATTTTTTGGCTTGCTCCAAAATTTTATTGGGTTCTTCGTTTTGAGGCGGTTTATTTTTTTGCTGTTCTTGTTGTTTCAACAAATTCAAAGCGTATGAAAGATTACGTTTGGCGTCGATATCGTTCGGATCGTTGCGCAATGCATTCTTATATGCGTCGATGCTTTCTTTGAGCTTTTGTTGTTTCAGCAACGAATTGCCCCAATTGTAATACGCACGGGATTTGTCTTCTTTTTTTTCGGCTGCTTCGGCTGCCGTTTTGAATTGTTCGGCTGCTTTATCGTACTTTTCCTGCTTGTAGAGCGCATCCCCCAAATTAAATGCGGCCTTGTTCGACTTATCTTCATAGCCGAGCACGCGCCGATATTCGGTTTCCGCATCCGAAGGCTTTCCGCTTTCATACAATTTATTCCCGACGCGCATTCCGGCACGATATTCTTTTTGGTCGACCTTTTTATTGCCGACAACACTGTCCGACGCGGAAGGTGTCTGCGCTTTCAGACCAAAAAATAAACCGGTTATCACAAAAAAAATAACTATCCTCTTCATGTTTTGAAACAACTCTTACGATTTTTGTATCATTCTTTTTGTTGGGTTAAAACCCCTTGCTATCCTCGCCGATTTGACCGAACAAACGGAATTTATTACGACGATTCGATATCAACAACTCGGCCAACAAGAACACTAACACCACGCCGAACGGCCATTGAAACATTTCGGCATATTCGGTATACACCTTCGTCTCATATTCGGCTTTCTCCAACTTATTGATTTCGTCATACACGTTGTTGAGCCCCACGTTGGCCGTTGTCGCCCGCACGTAAACTCCTTTTCCCGCCTCGGCCGTTTCTTGAAGCGTCTTTTCGTCGAGCTTCGTCATGACGGTGTTTCCCGAACGATCCTTCCAATAATCGCGCTGCCCCGACGACGTTTTTTTCGGAATGGGAACCCCTTTCGTGTCGCCGATTCCGATGGTGTACACATTAATGCCTCGCTTTTGCGCATCTTCGGCCGCCTTTACGGGATTATCCTCATGATTTTCGCCGTCGGTGATCACGATGATGGCTTTACCCGCTTCGCTCGAAGGCGAAAACGAATTGCCGGCCAACTTGATGGCTTCGCCGATGGCAGTACCTTGCACGGGAACGATATCAGGCGAAATAGTCGACAGGAACATCTTGGCCGACACGTAATCGGCGGTGATCGGCAATTGCGTGTATGCTTCGCCCGCAAACACGATCAAACCGATTTTGTTTTCGCCTAAGCGATCGATTAATCGGGAAACGGCTTGCTTTGCGCGTTCGAGACGATTGGGCAGAATATCTTCGGCCATCATACTGTTCGACACGTCCAATGCGATAATGATTTCGGAACCTTTGCGTTTCACTTCCTGAAGCTTGGTGCCGAATCGCGGACCTGCGGCTCCCAACACCGCAAATCCGTACGCGATCATCAAAAGGGTGAATTTCAACAACGGTTTCCGTTTGGACACTTCGGGCATCAGCCGATCGACCAATTCCGTTTCGCCGAAGCGTTGCAATCGCTTTTTTCGCGCAAGCGCGGCCCACACGAAAAATATCGCGAAAAAGGGTATCAGCAACAAGGCGTACAAATATTCGGGATGCGCAAACTGGAACATTTTTGATTTTCGATTTTTAATTTTTGAGTAACCTGCGGGGGCTCAAAGACCCGGCAGGTTTTATTCAGGCTGTAT
>JAVBNP010000116.1:0-39548 GCA_031551455.1 Bacteroidales bacterium
TCTCACCGAACCAATGGTGGAAGCGATGCTTTCGGCTACTTTTTCGACAAATTCCCTTACGTGCGGTTCGAATTCCTTGAAAGCAGCGATTTCCAAGATACCGTAAATTTCTTCGTTCACTTTCAGAGGGGTGATGAGCAAAGCCCGGGGTGCATCGTCGCCCAATCCCGAAGTAATACGGATGTAATCTTTCGGGATTTCCGTCATGTATATTGATTCGCGTTCGAGAAAGCAGGTGCCGACCAATCCTTCACCCGGTTCAATGGTTTTTTCCATGAATTTACGCCGTTCGTAGGCATAGCATGCTCTCATCTCAAGCATCAAATGTTCGGGGTCATCATCGTTCAGAATAAAAATACCCGCTTGATTTGCCCCGATATATTTTACCATGTTACTGATGATCGAATGACACAATTCCTCGATATTGTTGTTGTTTTCGCGCAACAATTCGGCAAATTTGGCCAAACCTACCGTGACCCAGTTGCGCCGGTCGTCTTCCCGGTGCCGTTTTTCTTTTTCTGCTTCGGCTTCCTGCAGGTTATGCTGCATGTCGAGCATCGACTTACCCAATGTATCCTTTTCACCCAGCAGTTCATATCGGGTATCTAATTCTCCCAGGCCTATATGATTGGCAAACGCGACAATATTTTTGAGCGAATCGGTCAGTTTAACCAACATACGAGTCACTTGCGCCATTTCATTATCGCCTTTCCGGTATTTTTGGTCGTACGAAATGTCGACATCTCCTTCCGATAACGATAATACCTTGTCGCGCATTTCGTTTAAAGGCTTACGAAGCATGTTGCTGACAAGATAATAACCAATAAAAAGAAAGATAACGGCAATAGGGACAGCCCAAGTCAAGTGTATAATACCTCTGGCTCCTACAAAAAATGCCAGTATGGCAATGCTGTCTATTGGTAGTATCAACGCCATAAATACCTTGAATACGATGCTTTTCTTAAATATCAACCTACAAATGGGTATGGTGGAAAGCCCTGCAAAGATGATAAGTACAATTCCTGTTGCGACTACAGAATTTGACATGACTATTGTGTGTTAAAGTTAATGATTGGTTAATTTGCTTTTTATATGGCGAAATTCAGATATTTTCAATGTGTATGAACGTATGGAAACCGTTATAGTGCCGTCGTTTTCATGCGTTTCCAAGTTGCTCGCCCTCTTATTCCATGGATTAATAAAACTTAATAATGAGAAGGCATATAAGATGTAACCATTCGGCTACATTAACATGTACGAAATACATGAGAAAAGGTTTCAAAAAGCCACTTTATTTTTTGACAAAAATTCATTTTTTCGGTGTAATTGTTTAATCTTGAAGTAACGGGTAGTGTATAAGGTGGATACCTTTCCGGGGTTAGGCTTTATGGAAGCTGTTATTACCCGGTTATCCGTTTATCGCCGGCCAGCCACACATCAATCATCAAGTCGAAGGTTTTGGTCAGTTTTTCCCAGCCTTCATCGGTTGAAATGTCGAACCCGATATAAGTCGTATCGCAATTGTCGGCGACCAGCAACAGGTACGATACGGCCGCGTTGAACAGGGTAGCGTATCCGGCTGCTTCATCGAACGATTTGCCTGCCACACGGCTGATGGCGCCTGTAAGGCGCAGTCCCCATTGCTCTCTTACCTCATGTACCCGGTCGGTGATTTCGTTCTTTGAGCTAAGCTCCCAGCGGAGAATTTGTCGCAGCAGCGTGTCGCCGCGTAACTGCTTGATGTACCCGTGTAAGACGCTTTTGAGGTAATCAATCTCTGTTTGGCCTTCGGCAGCTTTTGTTATCTCGATATTCGTCCAGTAGTCCTTGGTAATAATGAAGCGTGCCACCATCTCATCCACCGAGCCAAAGTAGCGGTATATCAGATTTTTCGACATGCCTGCACGTTTTGCCACTGCGTTGATACCTAACGC
This sequence comes from Bacteroidales bacterium, assembly GCA_031551455.1. Taxonomy (GTDB): domain Bacteria; phylum Bacteroidota; class Bacteroidia; order Bacteroidales; family UBA4181; genus JAIRLS01. Next base: position 1,935 of record JAVBNP010000116.1, read on the forward strand.
CCCGAAGCCGGTTTCGGTCACCATTTCCTCTACGGTTTTCAACAAATACTGCTCTGTTGCTTTCCTGTCCTTTACAACCGGTTTATTACTTTTTGCCATAATAAAATCGTAATTGTACGTTAACTTGATTAATGTTGTACGTAAAATACGGTAAAAGGTTTCACGAGAATTTCTCTACAAAAAGGCTCAAGGATGTATATATCTTCCTTTGTAAGCTTTAAAAAATATGTTGGCAAAGTTATCAACTTGTTTTTAAATGGTGGCTTATAAAAATTATAGTCATACAACGATCGATTAATCTACACATGAAACTTCCGAAACCATAAATTCGAAACGGAACTAACTCTTCGAAACCCAATTTCATCGCGTTTTAAAAAACTTATCCGTAAAGTTGAGATATTGTTCCCAATCGTAAGCGGTCACATCATGAATGCCCGTGCGAATGTGAAAACCAATGGTTGCGCCCGTCGGTCGATTCATCGGAGGCATCGGGGCGTCGTAAATCATGTTTCCCGGCTTCACGGCAGTATTCTTTTCGGGAATATTGCCGATGCCCGGCGGTCCGAGCAATCGGTATACGGCGTCGGCATTCAATGCGGCCAGAAATTCACCTTTGGGGTCGGCGGCGCGGTCTTCTTCGGCAACGGCAAGATACACCGGTCTCGGTGCGATCAAAGCGATCAATTCGTGCTGGTCGAATGCCAATGCCGATTCGTTGTTGTCATAATATGCAAAGTTTCCGCAAAACCAATGCGGACGTACGTAACTGAGCAATCCGACGGTTTCGCCGTATATCCGTTTCGACAATGTTCCGCCGCCGCAACCGGAATTGTTGGAGATGACTGCGGCAAAACGTTGATCTTGTGCTCCGGCCCAAAGCGATGTTTTGCCGAGTCGCGAATGACCGGCAACGGCTACTCGTGCGGCGTCGATTCGCGGCTCCGTTTCAAGATAGTCGAGTATACGTGACAAGCCCCAAGCCCATGCGCCGATGCTTCCCCATTCGTTCGACGCCGGTCGTGTTTGTCCGTTTTTGTAGAAATACGGATGAATGCCGTTTTGGAAACCGTCGTCGACATCGGGATCGATATCTTGATAACAGGCTGTCGCAAGAGCATAACCGCGATCAATGATCATCTCGATCGGCCACCGCGATCGTGCGGCACCGCGCGATTGTTCCGTAGCGCGATTGTTTACCACCGTTTCGTCGTTGCGCGGAATCATCCACGATTCGCACATAAAAACATCCGGTTCGTCGGTTACGGCTTGATTTCCTCTGAAATTAAGCATAACAAATGCCGGAACGGGACGTTTTGCGACGGCGGGTAAATAAAGCAACACATCGATGTACGGTCCGCCGGAGTTTGCGGTAAAATGCAAGCGCACCTCGCGTCTGACGGCCTTTCCGCCCAGAGCGTTTTTCTTTTCGGCACGTACTTCGATTCGCGGGCGACGAAGAAACCCGTCACGGGCGAAGGAAAATTCGGGTGTTCGTCCGTACATTTCGTTTTCGAACAGGGAAAGAATCTCCGGGCGACGTTGTTCCCACCACATCTTTGCATCGGTTACCGGTCGGCCGACATCGGTTACCAACGGGTCGGGTAAAACGTACGTCGGCATTTTTGCCTCGTCGAAATTCCAAACAAACCGCTTCTGTGCGTCAGGGTTCGGACGGAAATAATAAACGATCGAATCCTGCGCCGACGCGACACGGCAAAAATTCGGAAAGAATACGACCACGATACCAAGCAGGAAAATGATTCGTTTTTTCATGAGAGAGTTTAATTGGTTCGATTTATCAATCATTCGAAGTGGTTGGCCGAGCCGAACAACCGGTCACTAAGACTATTTATGTCGTAACTTATATAAATTTGCCGTAGGAAGTCAATTCGCACGCGACACTTCCACGACCATCAATTCGAACGGAGCCAACGTAACGGTTTCCGGGTGATCCGATCGCATCGATCGAACGGGTTTGGCGGTATCTTCTTTCCACGGGCTCTTCAAATGAAACGTTCCGTTTTCGGTCGATTGAAGCTCCAGCAATTGTTGAAGGTCAACGGGGAATTCGATCGGTTGTTTGCTCGGATTGCGGAGTGAAAGAACGCCCTTCGTTCCGTTCCACGAAGCAAATCCGTATACTTCCAAATTAATCGGGCTTCCGCCGACCCAATGCGTATCGATCAATACGTTTTCGTTGGCTTTCGACCACAAGGCGGCTTCGGCCAAAATCGGCCAAAACTCCTCTTTCATTTTGTCGTAGCTGATGTACAATTCCTGCAAACTCGATCCGGCGGCAAAAAACGACCGAACCATGTCCTTGAATCCTTTTTCGTTGTCCGAAACGTGACGACTCGGATGACCGAGGTTAGCATAAGCGATCCCCACCGTCATGATGGAATTGAGCGGATATAACGGTGCGCGATTTACTACGTTGTTGTGCAGCGTTCCGTCGCGATAGGTCATAAACATCTGGGTGTCTTCTCCTTCACCCGCTTGATGCAAATCTCCCGATCCGCGCCAAGTACAATCCGCATAAAGCAACCAAAACGGCGAAGGCCACGAACCTACCGTAATGTTGATGTATACGTCGGGGTTGATTTTCCGCAATGCGCTTATCAACCGCATTCCCGCTTCCATGTCGGGAAGAAATTGAGGTTCCGACCCGCCGAAACCATCGTATTTGAAATAATTTACCTTATAATTCGTCAGCATATCCGCCGATCGTTCATAAAAACGCTTGTAATAGTTTGGTCCCGCCAAACTCAATCCTCCCGCGTTTACTTCCAATCCTTCACGCTTGGCGGTGCGGATACGATGATCCTTATCCTGCAAATATCCGCCGAAAGGCGACATCCAAACACCGATTCCCGAATCGTATTCCCGACACAGCTTTGCCTGCGGCTCGAATCCGTCCGGAAATCTTTTCGGGTCGAAATACCACAAATGATCCAAATCGTTCCATCCGTCGTCGAAAACAAAGGAATTCAGCCGCACGCCGTACGGTTTGATGAATTTTCGATACCAACCCTCCATGCGCTCGATCAGTTGATCCGAATTGAAGCTCGAAGCGCCGTCGTCCGTTATGTCCCACCAACAATTATAGTGCAGAAATTGCTTGTACGGGCGCACGCGTTCCCGATCGATGTAGCATTGAAAGGCACGTCGGTTTTGTCCTTCCGGGGCAACGCCGATCACCGAACTTTCCGATATCCGTTTTCCCGGAAACAACGTATCTTTCCGCGCAACGTAAAAATTGAGCAAGTCATCCGTTTTTTTGTAAAGGTAAACCGGTCCCGTCGCATTTTTCTCGTTTTTTAAATCGATTTTCAAGATATAGGTGTCGCCTTTGCGGTAATCTTTCAGCGTAAGATCGTACAAACTGCTTCCTCCTTTTCCGTTCAACACATGTTTGTCGACAGCAACGGTTTTTCCGTTCCGCAGCAAGCGAACCGCTTCCACGTTAAAATTTGCGTTGCCGCTGCCGAGTTCGAAAGAAACGACATATTTACCGTCGGCATCCAATAAATGCGAAACATCCGTCAGCCGCGAAGTGATTTTTCCCGTTTGCCGATTCATGAGCGCTTTACTATGCGCCACGGGATGCTCCATTCCGAAAAAGAAATTATCGCAGGTGATCGGCGATCCCAATACGGAACCCGCATATTGCGCTCCATTCAACGGGCCGTCGAAAAACGATACGAAAGCAACGGGTACGGGTTTTTGGTTGGTCGAAATATCGATTTTTTGTCGGATATAGTTCGATCCGTTTCTCAGTTCGGCGCTCCAAACCACGGTTAATCCCGCCCGTTCGGAATATAATTCCGCCGATAATTCGACGCCCGCGTAACGTAAAGCGGGTGTAGGTAAACTGTCCGTGCTTGACGGATAAGATAAGCGAACGAAACGTCGTAACTTAAAATCTTTGTTTGAATAAACGTTGCCGTTTGCCAATCCGACGGAGAAAAACGGCATATAGGAAAAGTCGATTTCCTTTCCGTCGTATTTATTTTTGATTTTGGCAAGTCGGATCGTACGATTCTCGATTTCCCAAAGAGCTTCCATCGATTCGTTGTACAACATCATAACGGAATCCCGAATCAGCAATTTGGCATCTCCCGGGTTTTTGCCCGGAAAATAATCGGAACTCGGCAAACAAAATGCCCGGGATGCAATTAAATATAATAATGACGATACGAAGAAGAACTTTTTGATTTTTGCGTGCATGGGTTGTTTTCGCTTTTGAAATATTGTTTTCGCGTAATGTGAACGCGCAAGCAAGGTAATCGTTTATGTTGTTATGTGCAAATTCTTTTTTATCGTGAAGAAAAACGTGCTTCCCCGTCCTTCGGACGAATCTGCCCAAATACGGCCGCCCATAAGTTCGACCAATCCTTTGGATATGGATAATCCCAAGCCGGTACCTCTGTATTTCGGTCTGAGTTCCGTATTGGCGGCTTGTCGAAAACGTTCGAAAATAACGTTGCGTTGATCCGGCGGTATTCCGATTCCGGTATCTTCCACGAAAAACAACAGCTCCGAAAGATCGTCGGTAGGCTCGTATCCGAAACGAATATATCCTTTATCGGTGTATTTTACGGCATTGTCGATAAGGTTGAACAATACTTGCCGCAAGCGTTCGCGATCGTTGCAAATGATATTCGGTTCGATAAATCGGCCGGTGTCGAGAATGATATCGAGATGCTTGTCGGTTTCCGTTAACGTCGAAAAGGTTTGTTCCGTTTCCCGCATGAATGCATTTAGCGCAAATTCCGTCGGATGAATGATGACTTGCCGAACCTCCAACTTCGATATATCGATGATGTTTCCGATCAGTTGCAGCAATTGATTGGCGCTGTCGCGAACAATTCGAATGTATTCGTTGCGTTTGTCGTCGGATATGCCTTCATTTTCGATAAATCCGACAAATCCCAAAATAGCATTCATGGGGGTTCGTATTTCGTGCGACATATTCGACAAAAATACCGATTTAAGTCGGTCCGCTTCTTCCGCTTCCTCTTTGGCTTCTTTCAGCGAACTTTCCACTTTTTTTTGTTTGGTGATGTCGATTACAAAACCATCCCATACGATTTCGCCCGACGATCCCGCGTGAGGCAACGAATGATTGTATAACCACAGGGATCGACCGTTTCCGGTATATTTGAATTCATAGGAGAGCGGTTCCGAGTTTCGGATGGCTGCTTCTTCTCTTTCCGCAATCTTTTGTATCAAATTATCCTCTCTTGTATGTAATGTCCAATTTTCCACGGCATTTCTCAATCTTTCGGCAGATATTCCCAACAATTGTTCGACGTTGTTACTCACGTACGAAAGTTTGGTCCGACCGTCCGATGTTATCGTCTTGCGATAGATAAATCCTCCGGACAGATTATTGCTTATGGTATGCAGTTGTTGCTCTTTGTCGGCTTGCGCGATGGTTTGTTGACGGACCATGTCTTCAAGATACTCTTTGTACATGTTCAGTTCGTCATTTGATTGGCGTAACTCTTCCTGAATTTGCAGAATTTCTTCGCGACGTTCTTGCAATAAGTAGCTGTTCCGTTTGTTACGTCGGTAATTTAAAACGGTTTTACCCGTCAATACGGCGAAAACGCCCATGGCAATCAATATGTAAGTGATGGCTCGGCGGCGGCGTTGATATTTTTGTTCCTGCCGGTCCGCTTGAAGCTTCCATTCCGCTTCCTGCCGATCTTGAGTTTCTTTCATTTCATATTGCATTTGCAATACTTCCAAGCGTTTTTTGCTTTCTTCTGCGGCTATGGAATCCTGCATTCGGACGGATCGTTGCATGATTTCGAAAGCGCGTTTGTGATCTCCTTTTTGCTCGTATATTCGGTATAAACCCGCATATATATCCCGTTCCGTTGTTGTCGAACCGACTCGCCCGTTGGTTTCCTGCGCGGCGAGATAATATGCTTCCGCTTTGTCCGGTCGATTATCCAGCAATAACTCGTCGCCCAATCGGGTATATACATAAATGGCAGTGGGATCGTGCTTGGCCAACAATATTTGCTTCAATGCTTTATTACGATAATATCCGATACTGTCGCGTTTGCCGATTGCCCGATATCCGGAGGCCAAATCCAAATAAACGATGGCCAAATTTTGATGTTCCGGATCAAATTGTTCGAATAATTTTTGGGCTCTGATCAACATGCTTTTTCGTTTGTCGAAAGGCATGGACGTGATGTTGGATGCGTAATTGAACAAAATACGGGCCTCGGAAGCGACATTTTTCTTTGATCGGTATAAGGCAAGAGATTTTTCGTAAGCATCCGTTCCCGAAACGGTATCGTGCAGGGAAAGATAGTTGCCCGCCAAAATATCGTACAAAGAAGCAGCGTTTAATGTATCGTTCAGTTCGAAAGCGAGTTCAAGGGATTTTTGAGCATATTCAACGGACAATTTATATTCCCCCATTTCTTTATAAATGTGAGAAATCAATGCATCCGTTTTCTGCAGATGCGTTTTTATGCCCAAATGTTCCCATCCCGATGCCGCGACAAAATAGTGTTTTAATGCTTGAACGTGTTTTCCCTGTTCCCCGTATATGATGGCCAAATTATACATCAACGCGGTTTTGCCGTATTCGTCGTTCAGTTCCGAACTTACTTCAAACGCTCTGTCGTAATAGGAAACGGCGCTGTCGTAGTCGCTCAGATAGTAATAAACGGCGCCGACGGTGCGATATAATTCGGCTTCGCCTCTTCGGAACGTAATATTTCGAGATAGCGTTAACCCGCTGTCGGCGTATTGAAGCGCCTCTTCGTACCGTTTTTTTCGACCGGATACGGGAGTCAGTTGTGTCGTATTGGCTATTTCACGGGCCACTTTATTGAACATCAATACACGACCCGTATCGGTTTTTTCGAGTTTTAACTCACGCTTTAGGCTGTCGATCGGTTCCGAAAACGTTTTTATCGGAAATATGACCGAACAAATGCAGAAGCATAAAACAACTGCTGTTGTACGTGTATTCATCCTACACGTTCGTATTTAATCGTAAATCGGAACACGGAGCCTTTATCCGGCTCGGATTCCACGCTTAGGTTACCTCCCATCAATCGTACAAGTTCTTCGCAAAGAGATAATCCGATTCCGATACCTCGGAAAGCTTGCGTATATAAGTCTCCCGATTTCCAGAATCGTTTGAATATCAACTTTAAGTGATCGCCGGAAATGCCGATGCCCGTATCTTCTGCAAAAAAGCGAATTTCTGATGCATTTTCGGTCGGTTCGCATCCGAACAGAACATAACCCCGATCGGTGAATTTAACGGCATTATCGATCAAATGCAACAATACCTGCTCTATCCGTTTTCCGTCGGCAAGTATGGGATTTGCATCGGGAAAACGATTTTCGACGATCAATTCCAATTTGGTTTTATTCGCGTATTTGATCAATTTTTGGGATTCGGTCAACACGTTATGCAGCAAATCGGCCGTTTTGAACGGTTCGGGTTGAATGGTTAACAATCCGGAATCGATTTTCGACAGCGTTACGATATCGTCGACCATGAGCAACAATTGCATGGCATTGGCGTTGATCAGGTCGATCATCTCTTTTCGTTTTTCGGGATCCGTCGACGGATCGTCGATGAATTGCAGAAATCCCAGAACGGCATTCAACGGCGTACGTATTTCATGCGACATGTTGGCAAAAAACGCCGCTTTGAATCGGTCGGATTCTTGGGCCTGCAGCAAAGCTTCTTGCAGTTTTGCCGTTTTATCTCTTACCGTCTCTTCCAAATGTTCCCGATGTCGTTCCAATTCTTTGTACGTACGATTCAACTCTTCGTTGGAGGCGGCTAATTCTTCGTTGTAGGTTGCCAACTCTTCTTTTTGATCGCCCAAAATAGCATTGATTTTTTTTCTTGCCAAAGCACTTTTTGCGGATGTGTACGCAAGTGTTCCCGTGAGCGCCAAGATGCAAGCCATCAATATTCCGACCCGTTTTTGGTTTCGCAATTTTTGTTGTTGCAGGGCTATCCGACTTTCATATTCCGCTTCGCGTTTTTCGTATTCGCTTTGTGATAAGGCACGTTCCGTTGCTCGAGCAGTCTCCGTATGTTGAATCGAATCGGCCAACATACGGTAATTTCGCATGTAGGTGTTCGATTCTCGATAGTGACCGCTTGCTTCATACAAATTTCCAAGTTGTAATGCCGCATCTCTGGCCAAAACAGAATCACCAATCTCTAATGCTTTGTTGTACGCCGTTTCGGCATATTCAATCGCTTTTCGTATTTCTTTTCCTTGTTGATGATATTGGGATAATCGAAGGCCGGCAACGGCTTGGACTCTTGTTTCGCCCGATTTGAACGCCATGAAATATGCCCGATTGGCATAAAAAACGGCAGAGTCCGACATGTTTTCCGCACGATACAATTCGGAGAGGGCATGGTGCATGAAAGCGATTTTTTTCGGAAGTTTAGCCCGATTGACAACGGCTAACGCTTTGTGCCGATATTGAGATGCAAGTTCTTTGTTGCCCGTATTTTGATAATGCTCGGCCAATTTATCGTATATGTCGGCCAAATCGGATTGATTTTCGGTTTGTTTCGACAATTCGAGCAATCTGTCGAAATATTGATCGCTTTGTTCCGGATCGTCCGTTTCCGCATAAAACTCGCCCAGTGCCGTGTAGACTTCGGAAAGCATCGCAATGCTTTTGAATTCTTCAGCCGTTTTCAAGGCCTTTAATAAATATTCCGCTTGTCGGTTTCGTCGATCCAAGTCACCGTAAATATCGGCGATTTTCAAATATGCGGAAAAATATGTCGCTACGTCTTTCTTTTTTTCCGCCATCAAAGCCGTATCGAGGTAATTGATCAACGCTTTGTTCGGATCATTATATTTGTAAGGTATCGGTAAACCGTACCGTACCGTCTTCGGAGCATCGGCATAACCGTATACGCATGCCGATAACAAAACGGCACCCAAAAAACAAATACGAAACCCCTTCATCTTTACTTATTTTTGCAATAATGCGGAAATCGGTGACGGTCGGAATTGCCCGCTCACATTTCCCCGATTTCTTTCATGATCTTTCGGGCCAATTCTTCTGCCCTGCTTTTTGTTTTACTTTCGGTATAGATGCGGATAATCGGTTCGGTGTTGGACTTCCGCAAGTGTACCCATTCGTCCGCAAAATCGATTTTTACTCCGTCAATGTCATTAATTTGCTCGCCGGCATAACGTTTCTTCATTTGACGCAAAATGGCATCGACATCCACGCCGGGTTTCAATTCCAGTTTGTTTTTAGACATGTGGTATTCCGGATATTGCGCTCGCAGTTGCGAACAAGTTTTTCCCGATTTTGCCAACCATGTCAAAAACAAGGCTATGCCGACCAATGCATCGCGTCCGTAGTGCAATTCGGGATAAATGATCCCTCCGTTTCCTTCGCCGCCGATCACTGCCCCGTTGGCTTTCATGGCTGTCACCACGTTAACTTCACCGACGGCTGCCGCCGTGTATTGTCCTCCGCGAGCTTTCGTCACGTCCCGTAAAGCGCGAGAGGACGACAGGTTGGATGCGGTATTTCCTCCGTTCGGGGTTTGCCCCAATACGTAATCGGCAACGGCCACCAACGTATATTCTTCACCGAACATGCTTCCGTCTTCGTTAACGACGGCGAGACGATCAACATCGGGATCGACGACAAATCCGACATCCGCGCCTTGTTCTTTGGTCACTTCCGCTATTTTCGCAAGATGTTCGGGCAACGGTTCGGGATTGTGTGGAAATTGTCCGTTAGGTTCGCAATATAATTCGATAACGTTTTCGACGCCGAGCGCTTTCAATAATCGGGGAATAACGATACCGCCCACGGAGTTGACGCAATCAACCGTTACGTTGAATTTACGGGCACGAATGGCTTTCACATCCACCAACGGAAGCGCAAGCACTTTTTCGATATGGTATTGCGTATAATCTTTTTGCGTCACTTGGCCCAAATCGTCCACATCGACGAACGAAAAATCTTCGCGGTCGGCAATCGATAATACATTCTTACCGTCATTGTCGCTGAGAAATTCGCCTTTGTCGTTCAGTAATTTTAACGCATTCCACTGTTTTGGATTGTGGCTTGCCGTCAAAATAAGTCCTCCTTGCGCTTTTTCGGCCGTCACCGCCATTTCAACCGTAGGGGTGGTTGCCAAATCGATATCCGTGACATCAACGCCCGATGCGATCAACGTTCCCGTTACGATTTGCTTTACAAACGGTCCCGATATACGCGCATCGCGCCCCAACACGATGTTTATTTTGCCCGAATATCCTTTTTCACGAGCTTGTTGTTGGGCCCAACGAGCATAAGCGGCGGTAAATTTGACGATATCCGAAGGCGTCAACCCTTCGCCGGGTTTTCCTCCGATGGTTCCTCTGATTCCGGATATGGATTTGATGAGTGTCATATGGTTTGTTTTTGTATCAATGCATTTAAATTATATAGAAACAAATATACACGTAATTTTGTTACTTTTTTTACTTCGATTCGAATTCGTATTTCGGTCAAAACAACGATTATTCGCCGAAGGAATCGTTGTTTCGAATCTTTTTCATTCCGCCAATGCTTCACACAATTGATCAACGTAATGTGTCGCAACATACGAAGCTTTTTCCGTGAAGTTTTGGATCATGACGGAAAACGCCAACAGGTGTCCGTTACGCGCCGTAACGTATCCGGATAAAGCGCAAACACCGGTCATGGAACCCGTTTTGGCCGATACCGTCACGCCTTTCATGCGTCCTGCCAAAGTTCCGTCCTTTCCCGCCACAGGCAATGAATTTTTGAATATTTCGAAATCGGGCGATCGATACATGTACGTCAATAAAGTCGTTAACAACTCGGGACTCAAGTAATTTTGATTGGATAATCCCGATCCGTCAACGATACCGTATTGTTTCGGATCGAACCCCAGCTGCGCGATAAATTGCTGTATCGATTCTATTCCTTTTTCCGCCGACGAAGGTTTGTTACCCGGTCGATATCCGAGCGCATACAGCAACATCTCGGCATTGAGATTGTCGCTTTCTTTGTTGAGGCGATAAATCACTTCCGGCAGGCTTCGTTTGATGTATCCGATATTTTGCGCGCCGACGGGAACTTCAGATAATCCGCCGCAAACAGGTTGACTTTCGGGATATCGGGCGGATACCTTTTCATGGAAAAGCGTCAAAGCATATTCGTTCGGGTTTTTCAGACTGACGGATGTTTCGTATGGTTTCGAAGAGGCCGCGATGGTACCCGATACCGTGATTCGGTTGTTTTTGTCATCGCAATCGCGACCGATGCGAATTGTTTTTTTTGCCGGTTCCGGGCTTTTCCAAACGGTGGTTGCCCGATTGACCACTCGAATAAAAGAGCTTTCGGGGTCGGTTTTGATGATCGGCGGTCGACTCGGCGAAGCCGGTATTATTTTCAGTTTTACCACGCCTTTATTGATCGGGAGCGGCGATAAATAAGGTTGAAATGCTTCCAAATCGTCATCCCACAACCATGCTTTACCCCAAAATACGTCATCACCCGGCGAAACATCCACGTAAACATTACCTTCGATATCGTTGATGCCCGCTTTTTTCAATCGCGAAACCAATGTATCCAAATCGGCGGAAGACAATTCGGGATCGAAACCGCCCGCCAAATAAATATTGCCTTGCAATTTCCCGTTTGCGTCAATTGTTCCGGTATGAAATAATTCCGTTCGAAATTCGTATGTTGACGTCAAAAACTGCAAAGCGGCGGCGGAAGTAAGCAATTTCATATTGGATGCGGGACGACACAGGCGTTTTTCGTTATGCCTATACAACGATTTGCCGTCGGTAAGGTCGTATACGCAAACACCTGCCGACGCGCTTTGATAAAATTTATCGTTCAGCAGTTGATCAATGCGTTTTTGCAATGATACGGGTTGTGCGGCAGCCGTTGTTGCATAAAATAAAATGCAAATAAGTCCGCGGCCGAATAAAGTCGGGAAATTTATTTTCATGAATGTCGGGATATTTCGAGTTTGAAGGACTTCGGGTGCAAAGTTACGTATTTCGATTCGTATTTTGCAATCGGTTAAACGTCGATGATAAAAAGTCTCGAAATATGTTGATTACGAATGTGTTTTTCTAATCCCGCTTTTTGGGTTTTCTGATCCTTTTGGGATATTCTTCGTCTTTGGGTCGGACGTAATCATCTTTCGGATTTGCGGCTCTTTTCGATGCAGTCTCGGAAATGATAATACGGTCAGACAAATAACTTTGCAATATTTGTTTAAAGTCGTCCCTTAATCCGACAATTTCTCCATTCAGTTTTTTTACTTCATCCAAAACTTCAAAAATTCCGTTTTCGGCAGACATATTTTTCAAAGGTTCGCCTTTTCCGAGTATTAACCACACGGGATTAACATCCGGAAATATGGATAATAATTTTGCTATTGCATCGGAATTTAACGGAGTGTTTTTGGCACTTCCCTTAAAATTTCCGTACGTCATCCCAATGTCGACACACAAATCTGCCTTGGCAACTTTTTTCAATTCAGCAATTTGTAAAATTCTTTCTTTGATATTGGAATTTTTATGGTACATTTGTTTGGATATTGGAAAATATATTTGCTACTTTGCAAAAATTCATAGTTCGGAAATGGATGTAAATATAAACAAAAAAAGATTGATTATTGTTCCCCACGGAATGACTCGCGAAATTGCTCGTGCTTTGGGTTGCAGTGAACGTATCGTTTATTCCGGCTTACGAGGTTTAACTACCGGCCCGAAAAGTAGGGCAGCACGTAATTTAGCCTTGCAAAAGCTGAGCGAATTGGCTGCTAAGAAAAAAAAAGCTTGAAGTCTTTCGAGAAGCCGATATCACCGAGGATTTAGCAATCGGTACTTTGGCTTTTTTTCGAGTGTTTGCGTCGCACGATAAATATTATCAAGCGAACAAGGAGGAAAATTACTGTACCTGCAACGGCGGCAAAAATGATGCTGCCGATGAGGTATCGGTACAGGTTGTATTTTACGAATTCCAAGCTGACGGTATGCAACGATACCGTATCGGCCGTATTCCCTGTGATTATACCTCCCGTTAAAAAGCTGAGGTACAGAATAAGGGGAATCATGGGCGGTATGCTGATGTTGGCTGTTATAAAAACAATGGTTTTGTTCAGTTTCAGAAAGTGGGCCAATGTGAGTCCCACAATCAGTTGATATCCCCAAATGGGAACAATACCCATGAAGACGCCGAATCCCGCCGATAAGGCGACTCGTGTCGGATTTTGCGATTGACCGACAAGTTCCCGTCGAAAAACGCGTTTGATTTTTCGTCGATTAAGTTTGCGTATCGAATCGCGAGGTTTAATCCACAAAAATGCAATCAACACTAAGATACTGTTGAGAATGCTGATGCGCGTGAAATCGCGGAAAGGACGAAAATGCGAGACTCGGGTTTCGCGGGGCGCGTAGTATACTTTTACGGGTATTTGACGTATGCGACATCCCGACCAAGCCGCTCGTACCAATACTTCTATCTCGAATTCGTACTTGCTCGTGTAAAAACGCATGTTTTTGATGCGGTCGAGCGGATACAACCGAAATCCCGATTGTGTGTCGGGTAATGTAATCCCGGTTTCGACTTTGTACCAAAAATTGGAAAATCGGTTACCGAAACTGCTTTTTCCCGGAATACCTTCTTGTTGCATGTTTCGGGTACCCACAATCAAACTGCCGGGATATTTTTGAATCGCTCGAGCAAAAGCGGGAATGTCGTCCGCGGCATGTTGTCCGTCGGAATCGATGGTAACGGCGTATCGATAACCCGATGCGATCGCGCGGGCAAATCCTTCGCGCAATGCTTTTCCCTTCCCCGAATTTTTCGGCAATCGAATGACCTCTAAAGTCGTTTCTTCTTTAAATGCAGGATGCGTTTGTTGCAAATCCGAAAGCAACGAATCGGTATTGTCGGTCGATCCGTCGTTTACCACGATAAGGTGCGGCGCGTATGAGGCCGCATCTGTCAGCACCTCTTTAATCGCAGCGGCATTATTGTAAGTCGGCACCACAATGCAGCACTTCAATTCGCGAAGCAACGATTTACAGGATTCGGGATTCAACATTCGATCAATTACTTCGATTGGCGTATCGTGTTCGCAAGGCGCGTGAACGATTTTACGATAAGGGGGTTATTCTTTCGATCAACTCGTTGCCCAGTTCGGTTTTTCGCCGAATGTGATCCAACGTTTCCTTTACGAAGGCATTTTGCTCGAATTCTCCGCGTACTTGTTCGAAATCGAGGTTACGATCATATTCGCTGCCGTCAACACCGAAACCGATTCGGGAATTCAGAGCAAATTCTTTTTTTGCGTCATCATACAACAAGCGATCAAGTTCCACCACGCTTTCTTTCCATATTTCCACGATGCGTATTACGTCCCGGGCGGTAAATTTTTCGACGGACACACCGAAATGTTTTTCGATTTGGTCAATTGCCCAAGTCCATTCGTAGGTGTAATACATTTGATGCATGTGTCGAAAAGTTTTTGCAATGTCATCAAGCGATGCCGTCGCACCCGTTTCGATACCCGAAAGTAACCGTTCCACCTCGCTTTTCGGCGCGATTAAACCTGCCAGATCCAACCATTCGCCGATTCCGATCGGTGTGTCGGGCCGCAAACGTTCCCGTATTGCCTCATTGCTTTCGAATCGGGTTATTTCGAGTCGTTTAATCAACGAATTGCCGAGAAATTTGTTGATCGCTATTTTGTACAGCTTCACCCCGTTTTCCAACGATCCCGGTTTTATTTTTGCGCTTTGATACGAATAAAAATCGGATGTTTCGCCCGATATTTTTTTCAACATTTGCAAAATATCGATTGCCTTTATCATCCGATGAACGGTAAACGGACTCAACAAATTGAAATTGATGCAATCGAGTTTTTGCGGATCGGTGCGCTTGTCTCGTTTGGGCCATTTTTGCGCGTCGCGGATTGTTCCGACGCTGCGCAAATTGGCGCCCGGTACCAAAACGCTGTCGTCGCCGCTTTCGATTAAATACGAAAACGGTAGATCGGATGTGTCGGAATGCTTGTAATGACGCCCCATAACCAACGTAAACGGGCCGATTTTGGCGGGCCACAAGATATAAGAATCGCTGGTGGTTTTTGATCCCCGCTCAACGATGCCTTGATGAATGGGGCCGAGTTTGTACATGTGATTGCTTTGGTTAGAACCGCTTCCCGCATTCAAAAACGAATAATATCCGGCAATCAACAGCGTCGATTTATGATGCGTCACCGTGTAAGGTCCGGCGAAAATGGCGCATGCTTCGCCGTGCAGCCCTTGACAATTGGCAAAAAACAACGAATTTTCGGCCGAATATTGTTTGCTCAACATGCAGCCTTGACCGACAAACGAGTTAAAAACTTCGGCTCCTTGAGAAATTTCCGATCCCGTAGATGCAATGAAATTTTCGGCGATGACGCCCGGCCCGAAATAAGAGGGAGCGTCGGCATTACTGTTGACGGTTCCGTCGGTTACCCGATAAACGCCGTCTAATCGGGCGTATGCTCCGACGCGTAAATTACGTAACGTACGGCAGTTGGTTAAACGCGCATGTTCGCAAATCGTGCCCGTATCGGACGATATCGATCGGGCGTAATCGTTGATCATGGCCGTTATTCGATCGATAACGATCGATCGGTGTCGATACAGCGCCAATATGTACGCCAAATGAGCCGACAGGAAATCGTACACGGGAACTTCGCGGCCGCCCGTTTCGTTGAGAACACTGACGAGTATTCCGTTGCCGAAACAGCATTCGCCGTCAACGGCTAACAAGTCGACATTTTCGATGACCACATCGTCCTCGATGACGTAATTGGCGATGTAATTGCGAACTTGTCCGATGTATACATTGTTTCCGATTCGACAATTGTGTATGGTTGCGTTAAAGATGCCGGTGTGTTTTTTCATGCCGCCGAAGAAGGTCACTTCCTTTTCGAAAATTCCCATGCGCACATTTCCCGAAAAATTACTGTTACGAATGTATTCGGGATTAAAATTCTCGGCTACTTCTATCTTGCTCCAATCGTCGCAACGACAAACTTGTTTTATCAGCGTTGCTATTTCCGACTCGGTTAATTTTCTGTATGTCATGTATTGAAAAATTCGGGATACGAATCCGGAATCGGGGCGAATCCGAAAATGAAATTTGAAATTATTTTACCGCTATGGTTTCTATTTCCACCAACACCTGCATCGGTAATTCCTTGACGGCAAAAGCGGCGCGCGCGGGAGGTGCGCTCGGATAATAGCGGGCGTACACTTCATTCATTTCCTTGAAGTATTTCATGTCGGCCAACAAACAAGTCGATTTTACGACATTTACGTATGAATACCCTGCGGCGGACAGTATTGCACCGATGTTTTTCATTACTTGTTCGGTTTGTTCGACAATGCCGCCTTCGACAATTTTTCCTGTTTGCGGGTCAATCGGTATTTGTCCCGAGATAAACAACATCCCGTTTGTTTCGATCGCTTGGCTGTACGGGCCGATTGCCTTAGGGGCATTTTCCGTGGAAATAATTAATTTTTGCATTTGCATAGCGTTTATTATTTTGCAAAGATAACCGGCAAAGCGAAAAAGCAGATATATTTTACGCAATAACCCTCCGATATTTTCGAAAATATCGGAGGGTTATTCAGATTTTGAGTATCTTTTCGTTATTCAATTTCGAGCATTACCACCGATTTTGAGGGTAATTGAACGGATAACGAACCTTTGGTGATTTTTGCATCTTTGAAATCCTTTACCGAAACTGTGTTGGGATTTTCGAAGGTGTTGTGATCATTGATTTTGGCGGATGTAAGTACTTTTCCCGAAACTTTTCCGACAGCGATTCCGCGCAAGTCGCAATTAATTGATTGCGTTTTGTCGGGATCGATGTTTACCAAGGTGATGTGTACTTTTCCGGAAGCATCACGCGAAGCTGAAACATTTACGGCATCAATTTTCCGTCCGTTTAATTCATACTTGTTGCAAGTGAGGGTAAACGGCAACATGGTTGCTTCATGATGCACCTTATATAAGTAGTACACCCAATACGTGGGCGTGAGCAACATTTTTTCCTTATCGGTGAGAATAACGGCTTGCAATACATTAATGGTTTGCGCGATGTTGGCGATCCTTACCCGATCGCACCGGCGATTGAAAGAGTTCAGAGTGACGCCTGCCACGATGGCGTCGCGCACGGTATTTTGTTGATACAGGAAGCCGGGATTGGTTCCCGGTTCTACATCATACCATGTTCCCCATTCGTCGGGAATGAGCGCTACCCGTTTTTGCGGATCGTATCGGTCCATAATGGTCGAATGTTTGGCGATATAATCGTTTATCCGCAAAGACTTTTCGATGGTTGTAAAATATTCATTTGCATCGAATCGGGTGGCTGATCCTTTACTGCTCCATGTTCCGGGTACGGTGTAACAATGAAACGAAAGTCCCTGCATTTGTGTTCCGGCTTGTTTCATCAACGTTTCCGTCCATCCGTAATTTTCGTCATAAGAGCCGCAAGCAATTTTGAAAAGCCTGTTATCTCCGTAGTTGCGGCAATATGTGGCATAACGACGATATTGATCAGAGTAAAAATCGGCGGTCATGTTTCCGCCGCAACCCCAGTTTTCGTTGCCCACGCCCCAAAACATCACTTTCCACGGTTTTTCGCGACCGTTCTTTTTGCGAAGATTTGCCATGGGACTTTCGCCGTCGAAAGTAATATATTCCACCCATTTTGACATTTCTTCGACACTTCCGCTGCCCAAGTTACCGCAGATGTAAGGTTCACATCCGAGTTGTTCGCAAAGATCGAGAAATTCATGTGTACCGAAACTGTTATCCTCCGTTACGCCGCCCCAATGGGTATTCACCATCTTGGGCCGTTGATCGCGCGGACCGATACCGTCCATCCAATGGTATTCATCGGCGAAACAACCGCCCGGCCAACGCAGATTGGGAATGGCAATGTCTTTCAACGCTTTTACAACGTCGTTACGAATACCGCGAGTGTTGGGTATCGAAGAGTTTTCGCCTACCCAATAACCGCCATAAATGCAATGTCCGAGATGTTCCGAAAAATGCCCGTAAATGTGTTTGCTGATGGTAAATTCTCCCTGATCCGCATTAATTGTTAAGTTATTGGCAGTTTGAGCATCGGCAAAAACGTATGTCGTTGCAACCGCGATCGCGCATAACAAAATTCTTTTCGTTTTCATGTTTGTATCGGTTTTATTTAATTGATATTAGGTCTCAAATATTTGTTAACGTTGTTTTCCGGAAGCATTTATCCGATTCCGTCGCATATTCTCATTGTCGAAAAAAACGATATCTCGGCAATAATCGGTTTGTTTGCCGAGCGAACAAATTTACAAAATAACGGATAACTGCAATTTTTCGGGAACAAGTTTTTTGTTCAAACAATTTTTTTGATATTGATGTTTGGTGCGCTACGAAAACAAGCAAAGAACAGTTTTTCGCGGGTACATTTCAAATTATCGTACCGAGTTATCCTATTGGGTTTTCAAAACCCGATAGGATTTGCTTGGGGTAAGACCTATCAGGTTTTTGAAACCTAATAGGTCAATCCGGAAAAACGACTATTTGAAATGCACCCATTTTCATATATTGTTTGCCGGTGTCGATTTCTTATTTTTGTACTTTAACCGACTGCGGGATAAGTTTGAGAATCTTGGCCTGATATTGTCGTAATCATAAAAATCAAATGACGAAAATAGAATTATCGGCATATCCCGATCGACAAACTTTATTGGAACGGGTAAAACAGATCAAACATGTGGCGCTTGATATGGACGGCACCATATACAAAGGCAATACGCTTTTTCCGTATACTATTTCTTTTTTGGCACGTTTGAAAGATATGGGTATCGGATATTCGTTTTTGACCAATAATCCGTCCAAGAGTGTAGTCGATTATTTGAAACATCTGGAAAAATTGGGATTGTCGGCGACGGCCGATGAATTGTATACTTCAGCACAAGCAACGATCAATTATTTGAAAATACGCCTCCCGACGGTTAAACGTTTGTTTATTTTGGGAACACCGAGTATGATCGGCGAATTTGAAAACGCCGGATTTACTTCCGCGGCCGATAGTCCCGACGATATTCCCGATGCGGTGGTTGCGGGGTTCGACACAGCATTGACCTATTCGCGTTTATGTCGGGCCGCATGGTGGATACAACAAGGTTTACCGTACTTGGCTACCAATCCCGACAGGGTTTGTCCCACCGATCAACCAACCGTATTGGTCGATTGCGGTTCGATTTGTGCCGCGTTGGAAAAAGCTGTGGGACGTAAGCCCGATGTTACGTTTGGAAAACCTCAACCCGAAATGTTGGACGGTATTATGAATATGCATGGATTACATGTTTTCGAAACGGCGATGGTCGGCGATCGAATTTATACCGATATGTTGATGGCGCATAATGCCGGAGCTTTCGGAGTACTCGTTCTGAGCGGCGAAGCAACCTTAGTTGAGGCACAAAAGGCCGATCCGCAACCCGATGTTGTTCTGCAAAGTATCGAACAATTGGGTGATTTAATTGCCGAGGCAAGAAATACTTAAAATACGGAAACCGGCCTTTTTACCACTTTATTTTTACGCAAAACCTATCAGGGTTCAAAAACTTGATAGGTTTTAGCCGGTTTTAAGTTTTTAATTATCTGAGGAATTCATATAACATCCAAAGCAAAAATAAGGCAGTCGTAAAAATTCAAATATCGGTGATGTTTTTTTGACGAGTTGCAATATGATCGGTTAATCGTATTTTTTCTTATTTTTGCAGCCGTATATGCACAGTAATTGGTTCAAATATCTAATGTTGGTCTGCTTGTTGATGACATACGTCAACCGGGGGTTTTTTGTGGCCATGCCCGGCACCGAACTTTACGATACACGAACCTTACCGAGCACCGAAATTAACAGTTTACTTGAAATTATTGTCGAATGGGCAGGCGGGCACAATCATATTGACGAGGACGGCGATTCGCCCGAATCGTACAATACGGCAAAAACGGCTCAACCGGTGATTGACCAAAATCCGATGCACACCATAGAATTGGAACATCCCGACGCTTCGGCCCGCAAAATATTTGTTTCCGTCAACGAAGCCATGCCTTTGTCATACACATACGGAACTATTGATCATCCGCCCGAGAAGGCGTAATCAAGGTTATTTTTTATTTACATATTGACCCTGTCGGATTCGACGATGCCGGGAAGTCATGAACAGATGACCTTTTCGGAATAAACCGATCAAAATTATTTGTCGACGGAGTAATTAACTCAACTGTCCGTCGGTAAAATTCAGTTCATAAAACATAATTCAAAATAATGAATGCTTTCACTAAAGTGTCGGTATGCGTATGCATGATGTTTGCGTACGTGCATGTTTCCGCGCAAACCGATACCGTTTATTTATCCGCGGCGCAAATTGAGGATGCTTTCATAAATCGCAACCTGCAGTTGATCGCCGAGAAACTTAATATCGACAAAGCCGAGGCCGCTGTCGTACAGGCAAAACTGTGGCCCAACCCCACATTTACGCTCGATCAGGTAAATCTTTGGGCTACGGATGCTCAACGGCAAGGGCAAGCCGAGATTATCCCGCCGTTGTTCGGCTCGTTTGCGCGGAATACGGAATTTGCTCTCGGATTGGAGCAAGTGATCATCATGGGCGGCAAGCGACGTAAATTGGTCGACATGGAAAAAGTTTCGCGCGACATTGCCGTGCAGTATTTTGAGGAATTGCTTCGCAGCCTTAAGGTCGAGGTACGAAATGCATGTGCCGAGATGATGTATCTTCAGGAATATCGCAAAGTGTCGGAGACTCGACTGACAAAGTTGAGTGCGTTGATCGGTAATTACCGCCGACAAGTCGAACAAGGCAATGTGTCGCAAAGTCAACTGTTGCGCCTGCAGGCTTCGCTGCTCGAAGTGCGTTCGGAAATCAACGAAGTGCAAAAGGATATGAATTTGCAACAAAAAAACTTGAAAGTGTTGTTAAATACTTCCGCTCCGACATATATCATATTAACCGCAGACGAAACAACAATTAAATCACCCGAAAACATGTCGTACGGTCAATTGATCGATTTGGCCGAAACTTCGCGTCCCGATTTGAAAGAGGCAATGTTTCAATCCGACTATTTCGAAAAATCGCTAAAGTACGAAAAATCGCAACGGGTACCCGATCTCACCTTCCTTGCGTCGTACGATCGCGAAGGCAACTGTATGCGCGATTTTGTCGGATTCGGATTCAGTCTCGACTTGCCGTTTTTCAATCGCAACCAAGGAAACATCAAAACGGCACAAATTAATCTTCGGCAAAGCCAAACAATGATCGAGCATAAGCAATCGGAGGTGCGCAACGAGGTGTATCTTGCGTTGCAAAATTATGCGACGGCGTATAATTTCAATCGGCAAATCGACGAAGAATTGATATCGAATCTCGACGGGATGTTGGAAAGTTATACCCGCAATTTTATCGACAAAAATATCGGAATCGTGGAGTTTCTCGACTTTTTCGATGCATATAAAGACAACAAAAATACCGTGTTGACCGCACAAAAAGACGTAAAAATAAGTTTCGAGGAATTACGGTATGCGGTGGGGACGGAATTGTAAGTTCCGTTGAAATTACGAACCATCCGAAAAATCATAAACAGGCATTTAATCATCAATCAACCATAAAAATGAATAAGATAAAGTACCTTATACCGATTATCGTGTCGATGATCATTACATCGTGCGGATCGAAAACACAAGAAGCGAAACCGGCCGAAGAAATGTTTGCTCCCGAGTTTTTGAAGAGCATCGAAACATATACGGTTACCGTTCAAAATGTGGAACAACAACTGAAGTTGACGGGCAAAGTGGATTACGACCCGGATAAATTCATCCGCTACATTTCGTTGGCTAACGGGATGGTGGTGAGCACGCATTTTAACCTCGGCGACCGAGTGGAAAAAGGTCGGGTAATGGCGGTAATTCGCAGTGCCGAACTGAGCGCCATGGAAGCCGAACGGCAACGGCTCGAATCGGACATCAAAATTCTTGCCCGCGATTTGGAGAGCGCACGCAGTATGTATCAAGATAATCTGTCGTCGCAGAAAGAATTGCTGGAGGCGCAGGGACGTTTGATACAGGCCGAAGCGGACTTAGATAAGGTGAAAATCAATCTTTCGCTTTACGGTTCGTCCGGCAGCGATGGTACGTTTATCATCAAATCGCCGATCAACGGTTTCGTAGTCGACAAAAATATTGCGCCCGGTGCGCAAATTGCGGCCGAGAGCGAACCGTTGTTTACCGTGGCCGACATCAGTTCCGTATGGATTATTGCCAATGTTTACGCGGGTGATCTTGCTTTTGTTAAACAAGGAATGCCGGTCGACATCAAGGCTTCGGCTTATCCGGACAAAGTGTTTCAAGGCAAAATCGACGCCATGTCTCAGGTGTTCGACTCGGAGGAACACGTACTGAAAGCGCGTATCGTGATGCCCAATACCGATTTGAAATTTAAACCCGAAATGGCCGTGGATTTGACCCTTAAAGACAGTCGCGAAGTACAAATGGCTGCCGTTCCGTCGAAAGCGTTGATCTTTGACGATAACCGCCATTTCGTCGTAAAACAAACGAGTGATCACTTTACCGTCGTCGAAGTTAAACAATACGTTCGAACCGGCGATACGAGTTGGTTGGAATCGGGTGTCGAAGCGGGCGATAAAATCGTGACAAAAAACAACTTGTTGATGTACGGAAAATTGAAAGATACCATCATTCAATGATCTAAAAAAAACTATTAATCAAAAATCGTCAATCAAAAATCAAAAATTGAAAGATGCATAAGTTCGTACAAAATATAGTAGCCTTTTCGTTGCGTAACCATGTTTTGGTGCTGTTTCTTTCGGGATTGCTGGCAATAGCGGGTGTTATTGCTTATATTCATACGCCTATCGAAGCATACCCTGACGTTACCAACACACGGGCACGAATCATTACCCAATGGCCGGGCCGCAGCGCCGAAGAAGTGGAAAAATTCATCACTCTGCCCGTGATGCGCGTAATGAACACCATACCGCGAAAATCCGAAGTACGCTCGACTTCTCTTTTCGGACTTTCGGTTGTTACCGTTATTTTCGAAGACGATGTCGACGACTTTTTTGCGCAACAATACGCATCCAACCGTTTGCAGGAATTGGATTTGCCCGAAGGCGCCGATCCCGGTATCGAACCACCGTCGGGAGCCACGGGCGAAATTTATCGTTACGTGTTGAAGAGTTCGCGCCCGATACGTGAAACGGCCGCCATCAACGAATGGGTGGTCGAGCGAGAATTACTTGCCGTGCCCGGAGTGGCCAATATCGTCAGTTTCGGCGGAGAAGAAAAAATTTACGAAATAAGAGTAAATCCCGTCGAACTGAACAATTACGATCTATCGCCTTTGGAAGTATACGAAGCCGTGTCGCGAAGCAACATTAACGTGGGCGGCGATATCATTCAAAAAGGCGACCAAGCATATGTCGTGCGCGGCATCGGGCTGCTCGAAAGCGTTGAAGACATTGAAAATGTTTTGATCCAAGTGAAAGGTTCAACTCCGATTCGTGTCAAGCAAGTGGCGGAAGTAAGCGTTTCTTCCATGCCGCGCCTCGGACAAGTAGGCCTCGATGATGCCGACGACGTGGTACAAGGCATTGTTATCATGTTGCGCGGTCAAAATCCCGGAGAGGTCATCAAAAGCCTTAAAGTAAAAATTGATGAACTGAACAGCCGCATCCTTCCCGACGATGTACGTATTCACCCGTTTCTCGATCGCACCACGTTGGTGGATGCCACGGTACACACCGTGAGTCGTAACATGCTCGAAGGAATTATCCTCGTGTCGTGCATCGTATTTCTGTTTCTGTTCAATTGGCGCACCACCTTTATCGTGGCCACGGTTATCCCCCTATCATTTCTTTTTGCCATTATCATGTTGCGAATTCAAGGACTTCCGGCCAATCTCATTTCGATGGGAGCGCTCGATTTCGGACTGTTGCTCGAAGGAACACTCGTTATCGTGGAGCGTGTTTTCGTGGAAATGGAGCAAAGAACAAAACTGTTGGGTGCCGAGCGTTACGAAAAAATCTTGAAATCGGGACTTATCAAGCGTAGCGCCGGAAGCGTGGCGTCATACATCTTTTTTGCGCAAATCATCTTGGTGGTGGCTCTGTTGCCCATCTTTTCCTTCCAAAAAGTGGAAGGAAAAATGTTTTCGCCGTTGGCGTTTACTTTGGGATACGCGCTGCTCGGTTCGTTGATACTGAGCTTAACTTATGTTCCCGTAATGTGTAAAGTCTTTTTGACAAAAGCCGTTCGCGAAAAACACAATGTTGTAAGCAAGTTTTTTATCGACGGCAGTTACGCTTTGTACGAAGTAAGCGCCCGCAACAAACGGACGGTCATTGCAATTTTTTGTGCATTGACGGTAATATGTGCGGTACATTTCATGAACTATGGCACCGAATTTATTCCGCAACTCAACGAAGGAGCGGTTTATGTGCGCGCCACTCTTCCCAACAGCGTCAATTTGGGAGAGTCCGTACGTCTTACCAAAGAAATGAAAGCCAAACTGCGTGCATTCGACGAAGTACAATTCATCCTTTCGCAAACGGGTCGTCCCAACGACGGTACCGATCCCACGGGCTTTTTCAACATCGAGTTTCACATACAATTGAAACCCGAAAAAGAATGGACGCGGAAGATCAAGAAAGACGAATTGATTGCCGAGTTGCAGCAAACGCTCGACGTGTATCCCGGTATCACGTTCGGGTTCAGTCAACCCATACAGGATAACGTGGAAGAATACGTGGCCGGCGTGAAAAGCTCGTTGGTTATTAAAATTTTCGGCAGCAACTTATTCCAATTGGAAGATTTGGCCAATCAAACGGCAGCCGTCATCAGCGACGTTCGCGGCGTGGAGGATATCAACGTGTATCGCAGCGTGGGACTTCCCGAACTGCAAATTAAGCTCGATGAGGCGCGTATGGCTCGCTATGCCGTATCGATGGCCGACGCGCAAACCGTGGTTGAAATGGCCATCGGCGGGAAAGCGGCCACCAAGTTTTACGAAGAAGAACGAACGTTCGATGTCCGCCTTCGTTTCATGGAAGAATACCGCAATGACGAAACGAAAATCGGCAATATATTAATACCGACGCAAGACGGGAAACATGTCCCTTTAAAGGAAATTGCGGATATCAGCTTTATTACGGGGCCGACCTTCATTTACCGCGAAGGAAGCAGTCGCTACGTGGGTGTTGGTTTTAGCATACGCGGTCGCGATTTGGGCAGTACCATTGCCGAAGCGCAAGCCAAAGTGGCAAAAGCGGTGACGTTGCAACCCGAAAACAAAATGCAGTGGTCGGGCGAATTCGAAAGCAAAGAACGAGCAACGAAACGTTTGGCCGCTATCGTGCCCGCCGTGGTGTTGTTAATCTTATTTTTGCTCTACATGAATTTTGGCACCGTAAAAGATACCTTGATTGCCGCAAGCGCCATTCCGTACGCGTTCATCGGCGGATTTCTGTCGTTGTGGGCCACGGGAACCGTTTTCGGTATCTCGGCGGGCATCGGGTTTATTATCCTGTTCGGCGTGACGTCCATTAACAGCATCCTGTTGATTGCCGTAATCAAGAATAATTTACGCGTGATGCACGATCTGAAAAAGGCCATATCCGTCGCCGTTGAAAGTCGCATACGTCCCGTGCTGATGATTGCATTAATGGGTTCGATGGGATTGCTTCCCGCCGCTTTGTCGCACGGTATGGGTTCCGAAATACAAAAACCGCTGGCCATCATGATCGTCGGCGGCATGATTGTTTCGATGATTCTTTCGTTCAGCGTGTTGCCGCAAGTATTCTATTTTGCGTACAAGAAAAAATATTTGAGAGACAAGAAAGCAAGAATAAAAACGTTATAAAAAATTTAGGTTGGAACGAAAATCCCCGTCGACACGGACAAGAAATTGATTCGGTTCGGCGGGGTATTTTTATGAAGATCCGACTGAGAAAGGTATATTTGCCATTTTCCGAAAACGATGAGTAATAGCGATCTTTCAGAGGTATTCTTTTCCGCGCAATATGTGAAACTGAGATATTCGATTTGCTTTTGTTGGTTTTGAAAAGAAACAAATCGGTATGATTTTTCGTATAAGTATAAATAAGAAATATTAAGGATCCGTCAAATGAAAATAAAAAACATCATATTATTGAGCGTAAGTGTATTGTCTTTGTGTTATTGCAAGAAAGACGATGAGGGTTCGTCCTATACCGTTGACGACATTGTTTATACAAATTCGCAAGCCGCCGTGTATTTTCACACGATGTTTCGCGAAGCCGAAAATGCTTGGGCAATTGTCGATAGCATAAAATATTCCACGGATCCGTACGAAGAAAAGAACGGATCTGCTTACAAAAAAATCACGTTTAAAGAAACAGAAGCTCAAATATCCGTTACCGTGGAATACAACGCGTGGATGTCGGGCACTTTCCTGTTGGGCGGAAGCATGACGATAATATTGCCGGGTAAATTTTATCGTGTGAAGGATAAAGCGGCAAATGTTACATTAAATAGTTTTTCTATTAACGGACAACGTGTCATCGGGACCGCCACGCTTATGTACCGAGTTGTTGAAGGCAACGAGAAGAACGATCATTACGATTATTCGCTTGCCGATGCGGCCATTTATCATGCTAAAGAGTCTCCCGCGCAACGGTTGATCACGGCCGGCATTACCAACGGTAAATACGAACGTATCGGAGGCGGCGCTACCGTGAAGCAGAATGATGATATTTGGTCCTATACCGCAACGATGAAAGGTTTGCTGTACGATGATCCGAACATGGCTTATACCAATACCATTCTGTCAACCCAAGAATATGAATTAATAAAGGGCGATAAGTTGACAGGTATCGTGAATTTTTCGTTCTCATGCAAAACCGCCCAAAAAGGTATGTCGCAAGTGGTTATTTCCGGATGGCCCGATATGATATACGTATATAATTGCGACGGCGTTGTATATCTTGCACAAACAGATATACTGTAACACCGGATTTGGAAATGGCCGATCGAAACGAAACGGGAAAACAAGGCGAAGACATAGCCGCAGCGTATCTTACCGAAAACGGTTATCGAATTCTCGAACGAAATTGGCATAATCGCCATCAAGAAATCGATATTATTGCCGCTAAAGGGGACGAATTGATTATTGCGGAAGTAAAATGTCGCTCGGGTAATCCGCTGATGGAACCTTATGATGCGGTTAATCGAAACAAACAAAATTTATTGATTAAGGCGGCAAACGCTTACATCGAAAAGAATAATTTGGATACGGAAACCCGTTTCGACATCATTTCCGTTACTTTGGGTAGGGAAACCAAGATCGAACATATTGAAAACGCCTTTTATCCCCGCGTAGGGAGATAAAAGGCGTCCTCCTAAAATTATGTTTTCGACGTTAAATTTTCCCGGTTACGGGTGCACTCGCATATACAATCGCTTCGTTGATGTATATTTTCGCGTCGTTTCGCGGATTAAGCCACTTGAACGTGACTTTATGTTCTCCTTCGGGCAACAAATATTTCCAAAACATTTCGGTTTTACGAACGGTAAACTCGACCGGCAATTTGACCGTTTCCGTTAAAACGCCGTCGATGTATGCTTCGACGTTTGCCACATAACGTTTATCGTCGCATTGCACGGCTCCTTTGACCACAACTCCGGCACCCTTGAAAACAATTTCGGTATCTTCGGACAAATTTTTTCCGACTTGTTGCTTTTTTTCGGGATATAATCCTTCAAAACATTTCTCGTACCGCACCGGAACGGGTTGTTGGCATTTTATGGTTATCGTTTCGCCGTCAACCTTTCCTCCGTTACGTTCGATCACTTGCAATGCTTGATCAAGGCCCATTTTATAAGCCTTATTCAAGGATATGTCGGTATAAGCAAAGTTCAAATCCTCGGCCTCGCGTAAATCTTTCATCCAACGTTCGGGAATTTTGTCGTAACCGATGATGGCGCCCAAAATACCGCAAGCGGAAGCCGGGTTGCAATCCGAATCTTGACCGCAACGCGTCGAAATATCCATGGTTTTGAAGAAATCGCCTTCTCCGTACAGCAATCCGATAACAATGTAGGCGCTGTTAATGACCGCATCGATGTTAAACGGAATAAATACGCCCGAAGGACAACCAACATCGGAACTCCATTTTTTCTCGCACTCGAACCATGTCTGTTTCCAATCGTCGGGATACTTTTTATGCCATTCGATGACATCTTTCATGCATTGATGGTATATGCTTTGCTCGGGTATGGTTTTCAACGCTTCGGTAACCACAAATTCCACGTCGTCCGATACAAAGGCCAAGGTGTACATCGCGGCAACGTACACACCTCCGTACCATCCGTCTCCGTAATTCATGATATGACCTATTTTATCCGATATTTCGGATGAAGTATTCGGCATACCCGGCGACATCAATCCGGCAAAGTCGGCTTCGATCTGAAAATCCAAATCGTCGGCATGGGGATTGTTCAGCCAATGGCCCGATTCGGGAGGCATGATTCCTCGAAGGATATTGTATCGCGCAGCTTGATTGGCGTGCCATAAACGATATTTTGCGGTTGCAAAAGCCATGGCAAACGAGTCGACGGGAGCATCTAACCCCCATTTATCGAAGACGTTCACAAACGTCAAATCCATGTATACGTCATCGTAAAGACTGGGGGCGTTTTCGTACCACCATTTAACGCATCCGTCGGACCAATCGATGGGAGTATAATCCTGTATCATGGTACCGCAAAACTTAAATTCCGTTGACGAGCCATACGTACAACCGATGGTTTGCCCCGCCCAACCGCCTTTGATTTTGTCGGCCAGTTTTGCTTTAGTTAAAACCACTTCGGAAGGAATGGAATTACGAGTAACATTTGTTTGATTGGTACACGATATGCCGCACCATAAAACGGCAAGGATAATAACCGGTATTTTCTTCATTTCAATGCTTTTTATGTTAAATTAGATATATTATTTTAAATGAAGCAAATATAAAACAATATATTGTAAAACTGCCGGTTAATTCTTTTATTTTGCCCGTGACACAAAAATAAAAAAGTTGCCCGAAAATAGGACAACCTTTTTATCATTCTCTTTATGACGCTTTTATCGATCGATTTTACGAAGGATTAAGCCCGGAAACATTTTTTATTCATCGAGATATTTCGAAAGCTTATCGACGGCCACTTTGGCTTTTTTCTTGGCCTTGTCCAACAACTCCTCGGCCTTGTCGCCCGCTTTACCCGCAGCTTCGGTAACGCTTTCCTGCACTTTTCCGATGACCTCGTCGGCTTGATCGGTCAATTCACCGTATTTCGACTTGGCTGTTTTGGCCGCATGCGATGCTTTGACTTTCAATGCCTCAACCAAATCGGGATCGTTGTCGCATTCCGCCAAATAATCTCTGAAAATACCGACGGCCATGCGGGCTTGGTCTCTTGTCAAACCAACTTGATCTTGTAACTTGTCTATCAAATTTTTCATAGGTATAAAATTTAATGTCCGTTTATAATCCGTTATACAATGACCAACAACCGATCGGGAAAAAAGTTCCGCGGAAATGTTCCGTTTATCCGATTTTTCCGACCATTTTCGACGGGTTGACCCATTGGTCAAACTCCTCGGCGGTCAAATAGCCTAATTCGACGGCTTTTTCTTTTAACGTTTTTCCTTCTTTATGTGCTTTTTGTGCAATTTCGGCAGCCTTATAATAACCGATTTTCGGATTTAAGGCGGTAACCAGCATCAAGGAATTATCCAAATGTTTTTTAATGTTGGCTTCGATGGGTTCGATTCCCACGGCACATTTGTCGTTGAAGCTGACGCATCCTTCGCCGATCAGGCGGGCGCTGTGCAGGAAATTGTAAATCATCACGGGTTTAAACACGTTCAATTCAAAATGTCCGGTAGCGCCGCCGATATTGATGGCAACGTCGTTACCCATCACTTGAGCGGCAATCATCGTCAATGCCTCGCATTGTGTCGGGTTTACTTTTCCGGGCATGATGGACGAGCCGGGTTCGTTGTCGGGAATATGCAACTCGCCGATACCCGAACGCGGTCCGGAGCTTAACATACGAATGTCGTTGGCAATTTTCATCAAGCTGACGGCCACCGTTTTCAATGCGCCGTGTGCTTCCACGATGGCATCGTGTGCGGCCAACGATTCGAATTTATTGGGAGCCGTAACAAAGGGAAGACCCGTCAGTTTGGCGATTTGTTTGGCCACGTTTTCGGCATAATTGTCGGGCGTGTTGATTCCCGTGCCGACAGCCGTACCGCCCAACGCCAATTCCGAAAGATGCGGCAAGGCATTCTTGATAGCCTTTAAACCGTGATCGAGTTGCGCCACATAACCGCTGATTTCCTGTCCGACGGTAATCGGCGTGGCATCCATGAAATGCGTACGACCGATTTTTACCACCTTCATGTATTGTTTGCTTTTGGCGTCAAGGGTAGCGCGGAGTTTTTCAATACCGGGAATGGTGGTTTCCATCAACATTTTATATGCCGCGATGTGCATTGCCGTGGGGAAAGTATCGTTGGACGATTGCGATTTGTTCACATCGTCGTTCGGAGCCAAAAATTTCTCTTTATCGGTCAACTTGCCGCCGTTGAGCACGTGTCCGCGGTAAGCAACCACCTCATTCACGTTCATGTTGCTTTGCGTACCGCTGCCCGTTTGCCACACCACTAACGGGAAGTATTCGTCCAATTTGCCTTCGAGGATTTCGTCGCACACCACGGCGATCAAATCGCATTTTTCTTTGGGTAATACGCCTGCCTCACAGTTGGTGATGGCCGCGGCTTTCTTTAAATAACCGAATGCTTTGATGATTTCTTTGGGCATGCGATTAATATCCCGAGCGATTTTGAAGTTTTCCACGCTTCGTTGGGTTTGAGCGCCGTAATATGCATCAACGGGCACTTTTACTTCGCCCATGGTATCCTTTTCGATCCTGTATTCCATGTCTTACGTATTATTGTATTATTATGATTTGACAACAAATTTATGATACAAAGGTAGACAATTTTATTATTTTTGTGATGCCGATTTTTGTGTCGGCATCGAAATTATCATACCTGTTTTGTTATGACAAGATTATTGATTGTATGCCTTTGTCTGCTATGTATACCGGCAACGGCTCAGAAAAAGAAAGATATGCGAATTGCCACCTATAATTTGCGTTGCGATGTTGCCGCGGACGGCATCAATGCTTGGTCCAATCGTAAGGAAGAGGTGAAAGCGTTGATATTGTATCATGATTTCGATATCGTCGGTACTCAAGAAGGTCGACCCAATCAAATGAAGGATCTCGGTGAGATGCCCGGTTATGCATGGTTCGGCAAAGGCAGGGATAACGGTAAGGCAAACGAAGAACACTCCGCCATTTTATACAAAACGGGTCGTTTCGAAGTGTTGGAATCGGGTGATTTTTGGTTGAGCGAAACGCCCGATAAGCCCGGGTTGGGTTGGGATGCCAAATGTTGCAACCGCATTTGTTCGTGGGCGAAATTTAAAGATAAGAACACCAAAAAGACGTTTTACTTGTTCAATGTTCATTTCGATCACGAGGGCGTCATTGCCCGAAAAGAGTCGGGTAAATTGATGGTTCAAAAAATCAAAGAAATAGCGGGAAACACTCCCGTTATTGCTACCGGTGATTTCAACTCGACACCCGATACGGAACAAATAGCAATCATGCAAACCATTTTGAACGATGCATACAAAGTAACTATTATGCCGCCGTACGGACCGGTAGGAACATTCAATGCTTTTAAATTTGATGCTCCGATGAAGGAGCGCATCGATTATATATTCGTCGACAAACGATTCAAGGTCTTGAAGTATGCGGTATTGACCGATTCCAAAGATCAGCGTTATCCGTCGGATCATCAACCTGTGACGGCTGATGTGGAAATGTAAATAAGTACGACGACAGTCGGTTCCGTTCACTTTTCTATGACCGATAAGTTTCGGTCATTTTTGAGAACACGCGTACCTTTTCGGGTTACGCGTTATTATATTCATATATCAATGCCTTCGATTAAATTCAGCCGCATATGGAAAATTGCCTATCCGATCATCATAGGCAATGTGGCCCAAAATTTATTAAGCATCACCGATACTGCTTTCATGGGGCACTTGAATGCCGTTTCATTGGGAGCTGCCGCATTGGGCGGGGTTTTCTACTTGGCCGTCATGATGTTGGGAATGGGTTTCAGTGTCGGCGTTCAAATTATTGCGGCACGTCGGTTCGGAGAAGGAGCATACAAAGAGATCGGCTCGGTTATGCGGCACGCCTTGTTTTTCGTGATTCCTTTTGCGATCGTATTGTGGTGTCTGCTTAAATATTCGGGTGCCGACATACTTTCTTTGATCATCAAGTCGCCGGCGGTGTTGGAAGAAACTTGGCGTTTTTTCGACATGCGTATTTGGGGCATCTTTTTCGGATTTATCGTTTACGTGTTTCAAGCGTTTTTTATCGGTACGGCACGGACAAAATTTATTTCGTATGTCACCGGTATCATGGTTGCCGTCAATATTTTGTTCGATTGGTTGATGATATTCGGACATGCCGGATTCGATGCGATGGGGATACGCGGAGCCGCTTTGGCAAGCGTTTTTGCCGAAATAGCCGCCGTAATCGTTTATGTTACGTATGTTTATCGGAAGAAAGCGTTCCGAATCTACGGCATTTTCGGGCGGGTGACCTATTCTTCGTCAACCATGTTAAACCTGATTAAAGTCTCACTGCCCGCATCTTTGCAAAACTTTTTATCGGTTGCTTCGTGGTTTATCTTTTTCGTTATGGTGGAGAAAATCGGCGAACGGGAGTTAGCCATATCCAATATCGGTCGCAGTTTGTATGCGATTTTTTTATTGCCCGTATGGGGATTTGCTTCGGCCGTCAATTCGTTGGTCAGCTATGTCATTGGTTGCGGCAAGCCGCTTCTTACTTATTCCATCATGAGAAAAGCGGCCCTGCTCACCGGTATTACCATACTTGCATTGGAAATGCTTACCTATATTTTTGCCGATTTTATAACTTCCATTTACACCAACATACCCGAACTGGGTGACGCCACCGTCGGTATAATGCCGACGATTTGTCTTTCGGCCTTAATTTTCGGTATCGGTTTTGTGTGCTTCAATGCCGTATCGGGTACGGGTAATACGCATATTTCCTTATTAATCGAAATTATCGCAACCGGTATTTACGTTGCCGCAATTGTTTTAATGGTCGAAGTTTGGCATTGGAGCATTTTACACGTTTGGTTGGTCGACGGGATTTACGGCGTGGTTATGATTGCGGCCTCGTTAATATACTTCGGTACGGGAAATCGGATGAAACGGAGAATATAAATGAGATGAAATCATAATTTTGATCAAGACATTTTTCGTATTACCCGAATTTATTTTTCTCAAAATGTTGCGTAATATAAAAATATGATGTTATCTTTGCGCTCTCAAAAAACGGATATAAATTTTTCGATAAAACATGGCAAATCATCAATCATCCATTAAAAGAATCAGACAAACCGAAAGCCGAAGGTTGGAAAACAAATATTACGCTAAGACAACCCGTAATGCCATCAAAAAATTACGGCAAACCACCGATAAAAATGCCGCATTGGAGCAGTTTCCCACGGTAGCATCGATGTTGGACAAGTTGGCTAAGAAAAACGTTATCCACAAAAACAAAGCTTCGAACCTCAAATCGAAACTTTCAACGTACATTAACACGTTGGCCTAAATATCGGCTGATTACGATATATCGACCCTTCCCTGCGAGGAGGGGTTTTTTGTTTACGCCGAGGTCGAAATCGGTTGCGAGTTATGAGTCGGAAATTACGAAACATGCGATAATTTGTCGTCCTATATATGAAACAACAAGCTTATCCGATCAATAAATGGTCGAAAGACGATCGACCGCGCGAAAAACTTTTAACTAAAGGTGTTGCTGCACTGAGCGACGCCGAACTTTTGGCTATTCTTATCGGTTCGGGCTCGAAAGAGGAAAATGCGGTTGAACTTGCCAAGAAGGTTATGTTGCAATCGGGCAACAACCTCAATCAATTGGGAAAGCTTACCGTTACCGATCTGAAGAAAAATAAAGGTATGGGCGTTGCCAAAGCGGTAAGCATTATTGCGGCCATGGAACTCGGCAGGCGACGAATATCCGGAGCGATCACCGAAAAGAAACAAATCACGAGCAGCAAGGATCTCTTTTTGTTGTTTCACCCGATGTTATCGGATTTGCCGCACGAGGAATTTTGGATCCTCTTTTTAAGCCGTTCCAACAGAATTAAGGATTTGCAACGATTGAGTTCGGGCGGGATATCGGATACTTCGGTCGACGTTCGGCTGATTATGAAAATGGCTGTTGAACAACTTGCTTCCGGTATCGTGGTTTGCCATAATCATCCGTCGGGAAATCCGGCTCCCGGGGATCAAGACGTTTTAATAACGAAAAAGATCAAAGAAGGCGGCGCGTTGCTCGACATTGCGTTACTCGACCATGTAATTATTGCCGATAATAAGTATTACAGCTTTGCCGACGAAGGCAAACTTTGATTCGGCATCGTTTTTTCGACCACACTTTCCACCTTGCCATCGTAAAGTAAGGTTTCGATGCACTGTCCTTTTTCCAACGTTCGGATGTCGCGAACAATCTTTCCGTCGGCAAGGGTGACGGAATAACCTCGTTGCAGCAACTTGGTCGGATCGAGAAGTCGTACTTTGTTTTCCGACCAAACAATTTGTTTTTTCTGATCGTTCAGTAAGGTGCGACTTGCTCCGAAAAGTCGTTGCAACAACTCCGATATTTTTGCGTTTTGCGCTTGCACGGCTTTATGATCGGCGTGCGACAATCTGAATCGATAAGCCTGCAATTCTTTGTCCCGAGCGTGTACAAACGATCGGGTGATGTTTTGTAAACGACGGGATTGTTGCAGTAATCGATCGGTCGGTATCCGAATGCTTTCCGCAACCGCTTCGGCAAGCCGTCGAGTAAGTTCTTCGAGCGATTTGTCGAACAACAATGCTTTATTGATCAAAAATTCGGCCACGGCGGTGGGTGTTTTCAAGGAAACGCACGCTACGCGGTCGGCAATGGTTTCGTCGCGGTCGTGACCGATACCGGTAATGAGGGGTAACGGGAATTGTGCCATGCAGCAGGTCAAACGATAGCTGTTGAAACAATTCAAGTCGGATTGCGCTCCTCCTCCGCGTATGATTACCGCAACGTCAAATTCTTCCTCGCGCTCGAAAATTTGATCCAATGCATTGATGATGGAAGTTTCCGCATCGTTACCCTGCATGACGGCAGGAAACAATGTATGCCGAAAGGCGTATCCGTAAGGATTTTGATGTAGTTGATCGATAAAGTCGCCGTATCCGGCAGCCGTTTTCGAAGAAATAACGGCAATGCGTTGCGCAACATCGGGCAAATCCAATTCGCGGTTCATGTCGATAATGCCCTCATCGGTGAGTTTTTGCAACACGGCCATTTTTCGTACGGCCAAATCGCCGACGGTAAAAGCGGGATTAATGTCCGTTACCTGCAGGCTCATGCCGTATAATTCGTGAAACTCCACGCTCACGCGAAGCATCACTTTCAACCCCGCCGAAAGGCTTTGTCCGGTCATTGTTTCGAA
The DNA here is from genome assembly GCA_031551455.1 of Bacteroidales bacterium. GTDB lineage: Bacteria > Bacteroidota > Bacteroidia > Bacteroidales > UBA4181 > JAIRLS01. Next base: position 37,772 of record JAVBNP010000116.1, read on the forward strand.
GTAAGGCCGTAACATTCGAAAATGGTATGCCCAGATATTGGCCGAACTTTTGGCCGTGATTTGTTCCCCCAGCGGCGCTTTTTCGATCAACTCCAAAAAACAATGTCCCCGAATATTGACGTGCATTTCGTTGATTTCGGCCGTAACCCAATATTGATCGGGCATTGCCGCTTTCAGCCGTTGTCCGATCAATCCGTTCAGTTCCGATAACGAGATCGATTCTCGTTCCGGTAAATGATTCATTCGTTCCATTCGACAGATTTGATTTCTTCATCCGCGGGATAAACCACTCCCGATTGTCGCCGTATCTCGTCCATGATTTCCATGGTGATCAACGAGTTTTCCCAACTGTTAACGGCCGATTCTTGTTTTCCCGAGTGCACCAAGTCGATAAATTCCTTTATTTCGTAATAATATTCGCTTTTATCGGAAGGTACGGTCAAATTTTCTTTTTGTCCGTTACGATAGTTGATTTGAACGTTGCTGATGATGTTGATGCGATCGAACAAAATGTTGCCGTTTTCACCCTGTATTTCGGTAGGCAGGGACGAATCGGCGATTTTGGAATAGATTACCGCCGCATCCATTTCGGGATAGCCGAAAATCACGCGTCCTTCGCCGTCGACACCCGACGACAACTTCAGTCCCGTTGCGCGTATGGTTTTCGGTCGGCCGAAAAGCACCACCATCGGATAAACGGTGTAAACGCCGATATCCAACAAAGAACCGCCGGAATATTCGGGTCGAAAGGCGCTCAATACCGTTCCTTCCTTAAATTTGTCGTAACGCGACGAATATTGGCAATAACAGGAAAAGTAGCGGCGTATTTTACCGATTTTGTCTAACGAATCGCGCGCGTGCAAAAAACTCGGCGTAAGCGTGGGTTTCATGGCTTCCATCAATACCACCTTATTTTTTTGCGCGGCATTAATCATTTCCCGAACTTCCCGAGCGTTGGATGCCAACGATTTTTCGCATAAAACGTGTTTTCCGTGTTCCATGCAAAAAATACTCTGTCGGGCATGCCAAGCGTTGGGTGATGCCACGTACACCGCGTCGATCAACGGGCTTTTTACCATTTCTTCCAACGATAAAAAAAGCTCGGGAATCTCATGTCGTGCGGCAAAAGCATCGCCTTTTTCTTTTGTTCGCGAATAAACGGCCGCAAAATGACATCGTTCGTCCTGCCTGCCGGCGGCAACGATCCAATCGGATATAAAATTAGTGCCGATCACACCGATGCGTAACTTTTCTTCCATGGATATCAAGGTATTTATATTTCGTTATCGGATGAACAAAAATACAATATTTCGGGAAAGGTTTCGCCGGGAAATATTTTGTGTCGACGAAAACGGTTTTGTTTTTACGCAAATATTATGAGCACGAGCGCGGATCGATATTTCGCCATCATGTTACAAGCATCCGTTATTGACGTCGATCGGTAATAAATTTGCCGGAATTATCCGTATCTTTGTCGATAAGAATCAATATTCACCAATTCAAAAATCGAGATCATGTTTTCCGGAATTGTCGAGGAAGCGGCTAAAGTAGTCGAAATTAAAGAAGATAGAGATAATATACACATTACCGTGGAATGCTCTTTTACGGACGAGTTAAAGATCGATCAAAGTATTTCGCACAACGGCGTATGCTTGACTGTGGTAAACATCACCGATAAATATTATACGGTTACGGCCATCAGAGAAACGTTGATCAAGTCGAATCTCGGCAAGTTAAAGGTCGGCGATAAAATTAATCTCGAACGCAGCATGTTGCT
>JAVBNP010000265.1:0-10918 GCA_031551455.1 Bacteroidales bacterium
GAGAATGAAATTGGCGAAAATCGGGCCTTTTTTCACCAAGAATTGTTCTTCTTTTTGGCTGTAAATCATCGTACCCAGCAAGTCGGCGGGCAACAGGTCGGGTGTGAACTGTATGCGGCTGAACTTGGCGTCGATGGTGGCAGCAAGTGTATTGATGGCCAATGTTTTTGCCAAGCCCGGAAGCCCTTCCAGCAGGATATGTCCGTCGGACAACAAGCCCAACAACAAGCTTTCCACCAAGTGTTTCTGCCCGACGATCACTTTGTTCATCTCGATCCCGATCAGATCGACAAACGCGCTTTCTTCCCGAATGCGTTCGTTTAATTCTTTGATGTTTACTGATTCATTCATATTTAATTGCCATAAAATATTATCGATTGTTTTATGAAACCGAGTGCAAAATTAAGATGTTCGGCATATTAAAAAAAGTTAATTAATCTTTAAAAGTTTTAAAATAACATTGAGATCACACGCATTCTCACATTTTTTAAGATACAAATACATGTTTTCGGGAATTATCAAACCAATCATATCATCGGATGCTCCGATAAAACGATCACATAACGGATAATTAAAATTTTTGCGAAATAATTAAGCTAAATGAAAGAATATTTAAATCCTAATTGTCAGAAATTTATCGGAAATACTTGGCCGACTTTATCGGTAATTTGTAAAATTTGTTTGCAGGAAACGAAACTTTTATTGATTCCGTGCGTATTATTAATAACATTGACGAACACATAAAAATCATTGACGAATGGGAATGAATGTTTGATGAAACTTTGTTTTTCGATGACGAATATCGAAAGCAAAATCAAAATGAATGAAATAAAAATTTTAATTATAATTTATTAAGGAGGAGGGGATTATTTTATGAGATGTATTAAAATTATTTTTGTTTTCTGTGTATTTTGCAGCGGTATCCGTGCACAACAAGTTGGCAGCATTGCCGAAGGACAGGCTATTTTTATCTACAATTTTACGAAATTGATCGCATGGCCGGAAACTCGAAAAGAGAATCAATTTATTATCGGGATCTTGGGCAATTTCGAAACATTCAACGCGCTTAAAGAACATACAAAACAAAAAAGCGTATCGGGGAGAAATATTTTGGTGAAATATTTTCGAAAGGCTTCAGAAGTAGACGCTTGCCACATGTTAATGATCGCGTCTTCCGAAATGAAGGAATTTGCTTCAATTGTCGGGAAAGCGGAAACCGAAAGTATACTGTTGATAGGAGAAAAAATCGGAGCAATCGATGAAGGAGCGGCCATCAATTTACTGCTTGTCGGCGGTAAAATCAAGTACGAGATGAAAAGCAGCAATTTGACAAAATGTCAGCTGAAGTATGTTTCACAACTTGAAGGATTGGCATACAAAAAGTATTAATTGCCGAACAAGTTTCATAACCGGTCGAAGCGGCTTTCGAATAAATCGAAATTGTATCGGATATGAGCGGAATTATTCGTGTTTTCCGTTAAAATAATACGGCAACGGTACGATCATCGTGTTTTCCGGGAGCCCAAAAATCAAGCCATCGGAGCAATTTTTCTCCGATGTTCCTTGTGTTGCCGGTGAGACCCGCTTTATCGGATATTTCCGCCCAGAACTTGTTCCACCATTCGAAATATTGCAAATTTTCATCGGTTTCGAAAAACGGATCACCAACACCATTGGTCATCAAGAACAATGCGGTGAAATCTTTGATAACGATAAATCGGATCCTTCGCGAAAGTTCATCCGGCTCGATGATTCCGGGCATGGTAAGAAACCTTTTGATCGGCGATAATTCTCCGCCGTCGGGTACTCCCAATAAGCCGGCAAACCACCTATTTTTGTCGTACACGCAAACGGCGCCGTCACCCACCCAGAAAGTGCCGATAAACCAACCGAATTCGAATTTTTTGCATATGCACAACAGCAAAGTTGTTGCATAATCGTCCGGTTGTTTTGCATGTTCTTTTGCTTCCGACTCAATCTTCCGATAAGCTTCGACAACTGATGCGGCAATGATGCGATGCAATATGCCGGCCATTTCTCCTCGTTGTTTGCCGTTTTTATTTGCCAACGAATTTAATGCCGACGATTGTGCCGATAATTGTCGGGAACATGATTCCGTAGCTGTTTTGCAAGCTATTTGCGAACCTTTACGCGAATATTCGGATGCGCCCGAACCGTCGGCAACGGCAAGAACGTACCAACGACTTTCGGGATCGTAGTCTATATCGAAATCGTCTTCACGAAATTTTCCGTTTTGAACATGCAAGCGGCCCCGTTTTCCGGCTGCCGCCATATTTTTTAGCCCTTTTTTTCGATCTCGGGAGATGATTTGCACGTCAAAATCTTCGTCGGATTTCCAATACGGATCGTTCTCATCCGAAGGGATTTCTTCCGGCATAATGTTGAGATCTTCATTTATCGAAAGCTTCAAATCCCGAGTCAAAATCGACTCCTTACCCGAATCGTTATATCTTCTGATATTTAACCGAATATTGAAATCACCCGTTTTTTCCGGCATTCCCGCAATTTGTTTTTGATGAGGAATAAAATGCAGGCCGATTTCCTCAAGGCCATCCATCCAACAATTCGTGCAGTTGTTAACGGAAAAAAGCTTTTCATCGACAATTGTACGATAAAAATGTCCGATTCGACCGGCGGGTAAGTTATCGAGGTCGGAATGAGCATCGGCTTCGCACCGGATATTTTTTTCTTTTTCCATGCAATCGGTATTCAAAAGCAAAACAATTCCCGGTATAGATGCAAAACCTCCGGATAACCGGTTACGGACAAAAAATCCGATTTACCGTTTCTATTGATTTTATGTTTACTTTTGCGTTCAAAAGTATTCATTCGATTATTAAAAATCAAATTAAATTGTGAAATTTCATCGGACAAGGCGCTCGAAAAGAGAAAAATGTTGACCGACGGATTCGCAAGAAATCAATAACAAACAAATGAGATCATTGTCCGTTATCAAAATTTTTTCGTTGCTTTTTTCGCTGTTTTTATACAATTGTTCTTCGGCCGGCGACGGACCTACAAAAGTGATCATTACCACCGACTACGGGGATATTGAGATGGAATTGTACGACAAAACTCCGCAGCATCGCGATAATTTTATTAAACTGGTAAAAGACGGCTATTATGACGGAACATTATTCCATCGCGTCATTAAGGATTTTATGATTCAAGGAGGCGATCCCGATACCAAGAATGCAAAACCCGGCACGAGGTTGGGCAACGGCGGTCCGGGATATACGGTTCCGGCGGAGTTTGTTCCCGAATACATTCACAAACGGGGCGCTGTTGCGGCAGCTCGTCAAGGTGATAACATCAATCCCGAAAAAGCTTCATCGGGATCGCAATTTTACATCGTACAAGGACGAATTTTTACCGATGAACAATTGAACCAAGAGGAAATAAAAACAGCACAGAACAAAGCCGGTCAAATGTATTCTCAATACCTTAAAGAGGAGGAAGAAGCGTTGAAAAAAGAAGGAAAGGCCGTAAATTTGGAAGAAATTCAAGAAAAAGCGGCACAAAAAGCTTCCGAATATTTAGCGAATAATCCTTACCACATGAAAGCGGAAGATCGTGAGGTATATAAAACAATCGGCGGAACACCGCATCTCGACGGCGAATATACCGTATTCGGATTTGTGACCAAAGGAATGGAAGTTGTCGACAAAATAGCGAAAGCGGAAACCGATAATGCAAACCGTCCGAAAACAGATGTCAAGATAAAAAGGATGAAGATCAAATGAGATCGAAAAGACACAACACAAAAAGCCCGTACATGACAAAGTCCGTACGGGCTTTTTGGTTTTTGTTATATACCGAACAACATCGGTAACATTATTTACGTTTACCGAACATCAACCATGCCGGAAGAATAATCCCTTTGATGATGCTCGATACGGAAATTGCCCACCATACTCCCGTAATCCCCGTCCGAGAAGCAAAAAGGAATGCCAAAGGAATACGGGCGAAATTAAAAACGATACTCACAAGCGCCGGGGGAAGCGTGCGTCCCATGCCGTTGAACATGCCTTGAGTGGTCAGTTCCATCATCATAAAAATTTGGCTGAATCCGAGAATAAAAAGATATCGACCGCCCGATTCAATCGCATTTGTTTCGGGAACGATAATGCCGAAAATTGCATCTCCGAAAAATATGAACGCTGCGGAAACAAAAACGCCCAGGGACAATAACATCATTAAGGTGTAACCGTAAGCTTTTCGGGCCCGATCCGGCTTACAGGCGGCATAATTTTGTGCGACAAAAGCACCCAAAGCGGTGGAAAATCCCTGCGAAGTATTCCATGTAATGCCTTCAATTTGGCCACCCGTCGTTTGAGTGGTAACACCGATGTGTCCGCCGTAAACCGATGCAATACGAGCCAACCAAGCATTGAAACAGGCAAAAAGCAAGTTCATAACGGCTACCGGAAATCCGAGACGCAATATTCGTAATGTCAGATTTCCACGCAAACGAACGAAAAAAGGAAACCGCCCGAATGTTCCGGTACTTTTTCGCAGGCGATATACAAAAAGCGAAAATACAATTCCTTGAGAAATCCAGGTCGCCGCAGCCGCTCCCTCGGTTCCCATCCCTTCGAACAATCCGTCGATGCCGAAAATAAGCAGCGGATCGAACACCATGTTGCAAAACAGACCCGTCGTGACAAGATAAAAAGGAATACTGCTTCGTCCCGTGCCGTTGTAAATGCCCGAAAAATTCAATGTAAGAAAAACAAAAGGGACCGCCGTGGCAACAATATGCAAATACGACACGGCATTTGCCGCAATCGGAGGCGCCAATTTGAAGAACGATATGATGATATCGGCGCCGAAAAAAAGAATTGCCGTAACGATTACCGACGAGATGAATCCGATAGTTGTGGTGTGCGACGCATAGGCGGTTGCTTCGCGCATTTTTCTTGCTCCGAGCGCTTGTCCGATGGTTATTTCGGCGGCTATTTTCGACAACAACGCAAACGATGAAACCAGCCACATCAGCAAACCGACGGCCCCAATGGCGGCCACCGATTCGCTGCCCAAACGACCCACCCATGCCATATCGGTAAGGTTGTAAGCCATTTGCACGAAACTTGTCGCCGTGATGGGTAAGGCCAAACGTACTAAAGGTTGAAAAATCGCTCCGCGGGTAAAATCTTTTGCTCCGTGTAACATGACGTTAGGCCGTTCCGAGCTTCATTTTAACCACGTGCGCCTTTTCAGCGGACAATATCGATTGAGACGAAAGTCGTCGTAAAAAGTTGATCATCGGCGGTCAAAAGTAGCAAAAATTCCACCTTGCTCGCAGAGAATAAGAATATTTTTCAATCGCAATGCTCTTGTAAATCTCTCGGTTTTCCGCCTTTACGCCAAAATTCTTCAATTTTTTCCAATGAAACGCCTTTCGTCTCGGGTACGTAAAAGTATCCCCAAATAAGCCCCGCAAGGGCAACGATGCCGTACAACCAAAATGCTCCGGCGGGATTCCCGAGATTTTCGCCGTTTAACACGATTTCCCTCCCGGGAACCGTTAATGCTTTCACGATTTTGAAAAACGAAAACGTAACAATTGCGTTAAAGAACCAAACGGAAAGCGATCCGAGCGATGCGCCTAATCCGCGTACTTTTTGCGGAAAAACTTCGGAAATAATCAGCCATCCCAACGGACCGATACTGAGCGCGAAAAACGTAACGTAACAGAACACGCATATCACGGAAAGCCATTTCCCGGCATCACCCGCTTGTTCGTGAAATAAAAAGCAAAGACCGAGCAAAAGAAGGGAAATAATGATCCCGGAAAGACCAATGAAGTATAATTTTCGACGTCCCAGCCGATCGACAAACCAAACGGATATGCAGGTGGCCAAGGTATTGATTATGCCGACGCCCACGGCTGCCCAAATGGCAGCAATAGGTCCGTCAAATCCTGCCATCAAGAAAATTTTCGGGCTGTAATAAATGACGGTATTGATTCCGACGAATTGTTGGAAAAACATGATCCCGACGGCAATAATCAAAGGTGTTCGTAACCAAGGTTTCAATAATTCGCGCCAACCGGATTTTTCCGATTCGCTTTTCCGAATTTCTTCTTTCATCAACAGCAATGATTTTTCGGCCGATTCCGAACCTTCGATGCGGACCAGTATTTGTCGACTCTCCGTTTCGCGACTTTTGCTCATTAACCATCGCGGCGTTTCCGGAAGGAAAATCATGCCGACAAAGAGTATCAACGCGGGAACCACCCCGACGTAAAACATCGGCCGCCAACAGGTAATGTCGGCTTCGTCGGCAAAAATCAAATCGGAAAAGTACGAGACCAAAATGCCGACGGTGATCATCAGTTGAAACAGAGAAACCAATCGTCCGCGCATTTCGGCAGGCGATATTTCGGCAAGATACAACGGCACGGCAAAAGATGATACGCCAATGGCTATTCCGAGAAACAATCGGGCAGCGATTAGGTTTTGCGCATCGGGGGCAATGCCCGACCACAACGCGCCGATAAAAAATATGACGGCGGCCGCGAGAATGATTTTTTTACGTCCGATCCGATCGGTTAATTTTCCGCCGAATACGGCGCCCAAAATGGCTCCGACCAGTCCGGCCGAGGTGATCAGTTCGATCATACCGTCGTCGATACCGAAATCTTTTTGGAAAAAAGGAATCGCTCCCGAAATCACTCCGGTGTCGAATCCAAACAGTAAGCCTCCCGTTGCCGCAATTACGGCAATAATGTAAATCAAATTTTTGTTGTGGTCGTTTTTCATCGATTCAATTAATTTTTACTCACATAATCGGCTCAAAAGTATCTTATTTAACGGGAATATCTCGCAAACTGAACACATTTTCTCCGTCAAAAATAAGTTCTCCCCGCATTTGATAATTTCCGGGAGTCTCCGGAAAGGTAACTTCAAACGGAATCGTAACCGCCTCGTAAGGGCCTGCGGCAACATCTTTTTTGTAGGTCGACACAATTTGTCCGTCGCGCAATATATTCAGTTGAATCTCTTGCTTGAACGGTTGTTCCAAATCGTTGGTCACGTAAACGGGAATGTTCAATTTTGCCCCGCGCGCATAGTCTTTTTCCCATGTATCCACCATAATTCCCACGGGCGAAAATGCAGGTCGTACGTACTTGTAAAATGCCGGCTCGTAAGTCAGCTTTTGCAAATTTGACCAATGATCCGAAGTCAATCCTCGGGGTTCTTTGGGACGGGAAGATGTCAATCCGCAAAAATGCAATACTCCCGCCGCTCCTCGATGAGCACGCCAATATTCCGTGAGCATAGCCAATTGACGGGCATAAATTTCGAAACGCTGTTCGGGTGTCAACTTTTTCGCATCCCAAAGAATGTCGTATATACGTTCGGTGAGCGTGGTAGGCGTTCCGTCGCGATTCAGCCATAACCACCCGTATTCGTTGATAAGCAGGGTATTGTTGAATTTCGCACCCGTCTCTTTTGCCGATTTGGACTTGTCTCCGGCCCAATACGATCCCGCACTGCGGATGATTCCGTAAAATTCTTTTTTGTAGCCTTCTTTCGGTTCCACATCTTGCTCGACTTTATATACTCCGTAAAGATACGGATGCGTTTCGCATATATCCGTTTCCGCCACCGGCTCCGACCATCCGTTATCCCACGGACGACCGGACAGATCAAGTTCACGAACTTTTCGTATGGCTAATCCTGTTTCGGGAGTAACCGATTCGTTTTGCGCATCCCATATCACTACGCTCGGATGATTCCAACGTTCACGCATCCATCGTTTATATTCTTCGGCAAATTGAACGGAAGTTACGGTTTCCTTAAGCCTCCAAAACGGATATTCGTCTTGTACCAAAATACCGATGCTGTCGCAGATTTCATACCAACGTTCGGGAGCAAACCCGATATGAAACCGCTGCGAGTTCCAATGCATATCTTTGAATTGCTGATACAATGTCACAATCCATCGATCGTCCCACGGCAAAGTGCTTCGGTCGGGATCTTCGAAAAAACGAAGAATACAGGCATTCGTCCCGCGCATGTAATAAGGTTTCCCGTTGAGCAACGCAATTTTCTTTTCCGTATCGAAACGGAATGAGCGCATCCCGAACTTCACGTGTTTATCGTCCGCACCCGTGCTTAATGTCAACTCGTAGAGAAAGGGCAATTCGGGACTCCACAATTTCGCATCTTTCATGTCGATTTCGAAATCCGCTTTCGTAATTCCCTTTTCCGAAATTACTTTTGGTACGGCTTTTCCGGATATCATCTTTTTTCCGGATGCCGCTTCCGACACGTTGTATGTCAATTTTAACCCTTCGGGATTATCGGTTTCGATTTCTGTCACCACACGCAATTTTCCGTTTACGATATCGGGAACGCATTGAATGTTTTTGATATAAGGTTTCTTTGAAAATGTAACCTCCACGCGATCAAAGATCCCCGGGACATATTTTGTGTTTTCGAAATCGCTCCCGTCGGGAATCGTATCCGGAAGTTGCGGCTTGCAACCCACGCCGATGATAATTTCGTTGGATTGTCCCGCAGGCAACAAAAACGGTTTGATATCAAAATATGAAGGCGTGAAACAATAATAATTTTCACCGACGAATTTACCGTTGACATACACTTTAGTATGATATTTTGCCTTGTAAATTTTGAGTTCCGCTTTGTCGTAATCCGCACTTTCCGAATCAAATACGCGCTTGTGCCAATACCATGTGTTTGTGTAAAACGTGCCTGCGGTATCGAGTGGAGGCACGGCAAGATCCGTGAGTCCCGGCACACGAACAATCGACGGATACGATTCGGGAAGCGCTCCGTCGGTTTTAGCGACCTGCCAGTCGCCGTCTAATTTTACTATTTGTCGTTTCGGCGCATCGTTCGTACACGAATACAAAAATATCGCCAATAAAACCGATACACAACCGGCTGATAAGTTAAATCGTTTCATAATGTTTGTTTTGTTTTTTATTCTTTACATTTTCAACATCAAAGATATAACACAAATCACTTAACGGGAATATCCCGCAAACTAAACACATTCTCCCCGTCAAAGGTAAATTCTCCCCGCATTTGATAATTTCCGGGAATCTCCGGAAGGGTAACTTCAAACGGAATCGTAACCGCTTCGTAAGGCCCCGCGGCAACATCTTTTTTGTAGGTCGATACAATTTGTCCGTCGCGTAATATATTCAATAGAATTTCTTGCTTAAACGGTTGTTCCAAATCATTGGTCACGTAAACGGGAATATTCAACTTTGCGCCGCGGGCATAGTCTTTTTCCCAAGTATCCACCATAATTCCCACGGGTGAAAACGCGGGTCGCACGTACTTGTAAAATGCCGGCTCGTACGTTAAATTTTTCACGTCCGTCCAATGATCCGACGTTGCTCCGAGAGGAGGCGTCGGTCGCGAATAGGCTAATCCGCAAAAATGAAGAATGCCCGTCGCGCCTCGATGTGCACGCCAATATTCCGTAAGCATGGCCAGCTGACGGGCATATATTTCGAACCGTTGCTCGGGAGTCAGCTTTTTCGCATCCCACAATATATCGTATATCCGTTCGGTAAGCGGAGTGGGCGTACCGTCTCGATTTAACCAAAGCCAACCGTATTCGTTGATGAGCAACGGATTATCAAACTTCGCACCTGTTTCTTTCGCCGATTTGGATTTATCGCCTGCCCAATACAATCCCGGGCTGCGAATTACTCCGAAAAATTCTTTTTTGTAACCTTCTTTCGGTTCTTTATCCTGTTCGACTTTATATACTCCGTAAAGATACGGATGTGTTTCGCAAACGTCCGTTTTTGCCATCGGTTCCGACCATCCGTTTTCCCATGGACGATCGGAAAGATCGAGCCCGCGCACTTGTTGGATGGCCAACCCCGTTTCGGGAGTAACCGATTCGTTTTGCGCATCCCATATCACTACGCTCGGGTGATTCCAGCGTTCACGCATCCATCGTTCATATTCTTCGGCAAATTGAGCGGAAGTTACGGTCGGTTTAATTCGCCAAAAAGGATATTCGTCCTGCAGCATAAAGCCCATGCTGTCACAGATTTCATACCAACGTTCGGGCGGAAAACCAATGCAATACCGCATCGTGTTCCAACGCATGTCTTTGAATCGTTCGTGCAATGTTACGGGCCACTGTTTATCCCACGGCAACGTTCCGCGATCGGGATCATCGAAAAATCGGAAAATACATACATTTGTCCCGCGCATGTAATACGGCTTTCCGTTAAGCAATGCTATTTTTTTCTCGGGATCGAAACGGAACGAACGCATTCCGAATTTCACGCGTTTATCGTCCGCGCCCGTACTCAACATCAATTCATACAAAAACGGCGACTCGGGACTCCACAACTTCGCGTCCTTCATGTCGATTTCGAAATCCGCTTTCGTAATGCCCTCTTCCCGTGTTATTTTCGGTGTGATTTTTCCGGATGTCGTACTTTTCCCAGAAGCTGCTTCCGAAACATCGTACGTCAATTTTAATCCTTCGGGATTGTCGGTTTCGATTTCCGCCACCACCCGTAATTTTCCGTTTACGATATCGGGAACACATTGAATGTTGTTGATGTAAGGCTTGTCGGAAAGCGTAATCTCCACGTGATCATAAATGCCCGGCGTGTAGTATATTTTCTCGAAATCGTGTCCGTCGGGAATCGTATCCGGAAGTTGCGGTTTACAACCCACGCCGATGACAATCTCATTGGATTGTCCCGCAGGCGACAAAAACGATTTAATATCGAAATACGAAGGCGTGAAACAATAATAATTCTCGCCGACAAATTTACCGTTGACATATACCTTCGTACGATATTTCGCTTTGTAAATTTTTAATTCTATTTTGTCGAAATCGGTATCGACCAAATCAAAATTTCGTTTATGCCAGTACCAACCGTCCG
>JAVBNP010000054.1:0-3072 GCA_031551455.1 Bacteroidales bacterium
AGGCGTAATGAGGTTGAGAGACTGTTTCGACGAATCAAAAGATTCAGAAGGGTCTTCACTCGTTACGAAAAAACGGATATAATGTATATCGCATTTGTTATGTATGCTTTAATTATAGATTATATAAAATAGTGTTAACACATCCTAATTTTGACGTGAGCAATATTAAAAAAATGAGTATTGTTTTCGGGCAGGTTAACCGACAATTCAATTATGTGATTGGCGAGAATGTTAGGCACAGATTTCCCATGCACATACATCATACGTTTTGCGTCGGAATGGTGACCAAAGGCAAACGTTTGATACAATTCCCGCATGGCAACGAAAGCATTGGCGAAGGGGAAATTTTTGTGATCAATGCCGGACAACCTCATGCTGTTAGGGCAGATGAACCTCACGACTATATTGCCGTCAATATCGATCAAATTTTCCCGGAATATTCTTTCCGCAATAAAATCCGATCATTGTCATGCCAAGCGTTATTTGCGAATATTTCGGATACAATTCGCAACGGAAAGCAAGACTTATTATCATCGTTTATAACAAATATATCGGAAGCTTTGGAAGAATTCAAAACGATAACATCCATCAACCAAAGCCCCGTAAAAATGGTTCAAAAGGCAAAAGAATATATGGACAGCCATTATCATGAACCCATACTGATTGCCGACATCGCGAGACATTTGTGCATCAGTCCGTTTCATTTTTGCCGGTTATTCAAACAATATACAGGAATTTCCCCATACAGCTACTTGCTTCAATACCGCATTAAATGCTCCCGTTCGCTGTTGCAAAATCATTATTCGGTATTCGATGCTGCCGTGGCATCGGGATTTTACGACAGCAGCCATTATATTCGGCATTTCATTTCTTACGAAGGCATTTCACCGAGACATTACCAAAAGAATTTTTCTTGAATTAAAAAAACGCAAGATCGTACAATATGCAATGATGAAACGAGAGCATTTTTGCAACTCATTTAAATCATCATTCATATGAAAACAGTCATTATTTGTTGTATGGTATTGTTGTGCCCTGCGGTTATGGCACAGAAGAAGGCAAAAAATAACATAAATGCCGAACAAAGCTCCTGCCTCACGACGATTGAAGCCGGAACCGTTTTTTATGTCGTCCGCGAAGAAGCCGTTTCCGATAAAGGTTGGAACGCTCATCCGATCTACAAAGGTGTTTATTTGAAACATTTAGTGTTGGGATCGGATACAGACAACCGATTAAGTTGCCATATCGTTAAGGTGGATCCCTATTGTACGCTCGAAGAACATCTCCATGACGGAAAACTGGAATTGCACGAGGTTATTGCTGGGAGCGGCACCTGTTTTTTGAACGGTAAGGAGATTACTTACTTACCGGGAGTTATCGGCGTTATCCCCGCCAATGTCAAACACAAAGTTACGGCCGGTAAGAACGGGCTATACCTTATGGCAAAGTTTGCTCCGGCGCTGCAATAGTAAACAGCCGAAAATAAGCGTCATTTTGGTGACGCTTATTTTTATCCCGTCATCAATATCAATAAATCCACGAGGTCGATATATTCTTGATGACCATACAGAAAGAAATCACCGCATCTCAAGCTGCCGTTAAAATTAACGGGAAAGTCAACATAAATAACATTTTCGAAACAATCATGTCTCGATTTTTTCTTCATTCTTCCTTCATGCGATCTTTTCGTGTCGGTATAAAGATTTATGCCGCAGTGCAGGTTGTCAATCGAGACCATTAAATCGATACCTTCCGAAACATCCAAATCCCCATTGTAAACGACCTTTGCGGATATTAGGTTTTCTTTTACGTATTTATTGAAAAAGATATCGCGAACCAATGAAGGATAAGCCCTGTAAATTCGTGCTTTTAATGCATCTGCCGTTTCTTTCGAGAGATTTTTGTCGGATAAAGAAGCTGAATTTCGATCAATGTAACAAGCATAAAAATCATCTTGAGTCGGTATCGTATTTTCGGAAAGAACATAGTCGTAAAACGCATCAACAAACATGGGAAATCTCGATTCCCATTCCACAACCGTGTCTTTGACATCCGAAAACCGCAACGAATAATTTTTTATCGTTGCTTTAATCGTTTCCGAATCCGGTTGGATTTTTTCCAATAAATCGGGAAATTTTTCCGGATAAAACAGGTGCTTTTCCATAAAACGACAAATCGACCGTACGAAACAAAAATACGCATTTTAGGCCCGATATTTTGCATTAATGGGAATTATCCGTCGCAAGGATTCAATCTCCGTTTTTCTTTGTAATTTTGAAGCTTATTTTTAAAATTAAAAACCATATCATGAGGAAGAATATAGTAGCCGGCAATTGGAAAATGAATAAGACCCTTGCCGAAGGAGTGCAATTGGCGAAAGACGTGAATGCCGCAGTGGAAGCTGCCGGAACATTGAAATGCGATGTCGTTGTTGCTCCGCCGTTTTTGCATCTTACTGAAGTAAGCAAAGTTGTCGGAAAAAAAGTGAGCGTATCGGCACAAAACTGTGCATCCGAAACTTCCGGAGCATACACCGGCGAAGTGTCGGCCGCTATGCTGCAAAGCGCGGGTATACCGTACGTCATCATCGGACACTCCGAACGACGTACCTATTACGGTGAAACCGACGCCGTTTTGGCAAAGAAGGTTGACCAAGCATTGGCCAACGGTTTGAAACCGATTTTCTGTATCGGCGAAGAATTATCGCAACGCGATAGCGGCAAATATTTTGACGTTGTATCCCAACAAATCAAAAACGGATTGTTCCATCTGTCTGCCGATGATTTCAAAAAAATAGTCATTGCTTACGAACCCGTTTGGGCAATCGGAACCGGGCGTACCGCCACTTCGGAGCAGGCTCAGGAAGTACATGCGTTCATCCGCAAAAGCATCACCGCCAAGTATGGCGAAGAAATTGCCGGTAATACAACCATTCTTTACGGCGGAAGTTGTAACGAGAATAACGCCGCCGAATTGTTTGCTTGTCCCGATATCGACGGTGGTTTGATCGGCGGAGCTTCGTTGGTTGCCGATAAATTTATCAAAATAGTAACCTCTTTTTAATTTTTAAAT
>JAVBNP010000166.1:0-17013 GCA_031551455.1 Bacteroidales bacterium
GGCAAACAATGCGCGCGTGTATACCTCCAATTGCGTGTAGTCGGCTTCCGACACGATGCTTTGCGCAATGATCTCTTCGCGCGAAATATCCAAATCGTGTCCCGCATCGGCTTTCGTGGTTGGTGTGATGATAGGGCAATCGAATTTTTGGTTTTCTTTCATTCCGTCGGGAAGCGCCACGCCGCACAAAGTGCGTTTACCGGCTTTGTATTCGCGCCAAGCATGCCCCGTGAGGTATCCGCGGATGACCATTTCCACTTTAAACGGTTCGCAACGAAGTCCGACGGTTACCATCGGGTCGGGTGATGCTACTTTCCAGTTGGGGACGATATCGGCCGTGGCATCCAAAAATTTGGCCGCTATCTGGTTTAATACTTGCCCTTTGTAAGGAATGCCTTTCGGCAATACCACGTCGAATGCGGAGATCCGATCCGTTACTGCCATCACCAAATAACGATGGTCGATATCGTATACATCGCGTACTTTTCCTACGTAAAGATTTTTTTGTTCGGGAAACTTGAAATTTGTTTTTACCAATGCGTTCATATAATTCGATATTTAAAATCCGAAATTTAAAGCGTACTATTCGAATGTTTTTGTTTTTAAGATTGATTATCGGCCTTTTCCCGTTTTTCGTAGGCCGCAACGATGTCTTTTACCAACGGGTGACGTATAATGTCGCGTTGATCAAAATAAATGACGGATATGCCGTCGATATTTTTCAGAATATCGGCGGTGGTGTTGAGTCCCGAGAGGTTTTTGTTGGGAAGGTCGATCTGAGTGATATCGCCCGTAACGATAAATTTGGCGTTTCGTCCCATTCGGGTAAGAAACATTTTCAATTGGTTGATCGTTGCATTTTGCGCTTCGTCCAAAATCACAAAAGCATTATCGAGCGTTCGTCCGCGCATATATGCCAACGGCGCTATCTGTACGATTCCCTCTTCGATAAGATCGGTCAGTTTTTTTGGCGGAATCATATCGTGCAGTGCATCATAAAGCGGTTGCAGATACGGATCGAGCTTTTCCTTCATGTCGCCCGGCAGAAATCCGAGCTTCTCGCCAGCTTCAACCGCCGGACGCGTCAAAATAATTTTCTTTACGGCTTTGCTTTTAAAAGCGGCAACGGCCAATGCGATGGCGGTGTATGTTTTTCCCGTTCCCGCGGGCCCTATCGCAAAAAGCAAATCGTTTGTTTTGTAATCTTCCGTCAAGCGACGCTGGTTGACCGTACGGGCGCGAATACCTTTACCGTTGTTGCCGTACACCACCACATCATCCTCGCCTTCGGGTAAATTCAAACGCGCATCCGTGGTATCGTTCATGATGTTGGTAATATCGGCTTCCGTGAGACGTCCGTATCTTTGGTGATAGTTGATCAGCAATTGCAATGTATCTTCAAAAGACCGAATCTCGCCGGGTTCGCCCATTACTTTTATTTCGTCGCCCCGCGCAACGATTTTGATTTTCGGAAAAAAACTCTTTATCTTTTCGTATAACGAATTGTTGACGCCATACAAATCGAGCGGATCGATTCCCTCCAAGTAAATTATTTTTTCCATCATATCGGGCAACGCATCAAATTTGTTCCGTTTCGATCGTAAACGAAAAGTGTTACGGACTTGCAAATATACACGATAATTTTGACGGATTTCGCATTAAGTTTATTACTTTTTATCGTGCAGTAATTTGCGGACGGCAGTCATCAAAATATCTTCGGCATTCTCCGTCACGGGGCTCGATATGATTTCGTAGCCGCCTTGCGCATACGCTTCCTTGGTGCCGATGTAAAAAGGTCCGTAATCGCCGTATGCGGCCATCGAAATCGATAGATCGGGCCGAAAAGCTTTGGCGGCGAGTTGATATTCGACGAAAAGTTCTCCCGGCACGAAAAGCATTCTCGCTTTTCCCAAGTGTAAACACGATATATCGATCGCCTTTCCCGACAACCTCCGTTTCAGCCAGATAAATTTCGTCATGTTGTTGGTGAGAAATCGTTGGTCGGCATTCTTTAATTGTTTTTCGATTTCCGGAACAATATTACCGGCGGGAGGGAGCAGAACGGATTCCGTTTCCCAACGAACATCTTTTACCGAAACGGGTACGATGACGCTGTTTTTCCAAGCCCGCTCCATACCGTCGGCAAGGCGTTGCGCCAATATCATACGGTTTTCGTGCGCACCGTCGTTGTATTTTCCGGCCGCAATGTTTCCTCCCGCTCCGTTGAAGTGAACATGCAAAACATCGGGAAGGGCTAACTGCCGATAAAACCGAGCCACGCCGGGAAAATCCGGATTGGCGATTTGGGTCAAATAATAACTTTGCGGATGAACGGCGTAAAAAGTGATGGCTGCAACGGGAGTTTCTCCGTTCCACAGGCTGATCAAGGAAACCGTCGGATCGATCAAGCCTTCGGGTTTATCACGCAATTCGGGATCTTTGCACGAGCTGGCCCTCATTGTTCCCACTTTGCCGTCTTCGCCGACGATTCGCCGATTGGAAGCCACCCGGTAAACTTGTGCTTCGCCGATGCCCATTCGGGTGATCGGTTGCGCGTTTTCCCACGATTCCTTTACCGCCGTTTTCAGCCGTATCAAAAATTCCCGCGCGAAATCGCCGTTGAAACTCTGCGAATCGATTCCCGCCTCGTTTAAATATTTTTCCGCCGAAAAGTCGCAGATCGGGGCGTCGTGCTGGTGCACGGTGTGTACCGCGACACGTTGCGGATCCGTACCGACGGCGTCGGCTAATGTTTGTTTAAATACGTCGTAACTTTCGTTGGCAATGCCGATCCAATCGATGGCGCATATCACCACGGGTTTATCCGTTCCTTGCAATACGATGCCTTTGGCCCTTAATCCCAGATCCCACGAAGCAATCATCGGATCGTAGGCAAGCATGCTGCCCACGGGCGGTGTTGCGTCAATATCGAAGGTCGATATTCGCAAAGGCGTTGATTGTCGGGGGTCGTCGGCAAGATCGATTTTTTCGGCGGACGCAACGGAAGGTACGGCAGCTCCCAACGCAATACCGAGACCCGTTAATGCGTTTCTTTTGAGAAAATCTCTTCTCGAAAACTCGGTTTTCGGCATGAATTTATTTTTTGATCGTTAACGATAAAAGCCGGTCAAAATGTCATTTGATCTTGCTCAATTGATTGCGGTTTTCGTATACTTTCATAATGCCGCTGATGATGTCGTCCATATCTTCTTTCGAGCCCAATAAAGGTCCCGCGGACCACAACATCAACATTTCTTCTTCGCAAATTTTGTCGCAAACGGGACAGGCCAATTCTTCGCGGTATTGTTTCAACCGTGCCGGCGAGTACATCGTTTGGTAGACCTTCAACCCCAAAATGTGATCGACCCAAGGTTCTTTGTGCAATCCGTTGGCAATGTACGGACTGATATTGATTCCTTCGGCGGCCAATGCTTTCAGGAAAATGCTTCGATCCGCACCGTTGAAATGTTCTTTGCGATAACCCATGGTGTACAGGTAATAGGAGCCGCTTTCCGTTCCATCGTATATCTTTTGGGGCACCACGCCCGGGCATGCTTTCAATTTAGATGTCAAGTAGGCAGCGTTTTCGTTGCGACGTTTCCATTGCGCTTCGGCATCGGCCAATCGGGCAATCAAAATGGCGCCTTCCAGTTCGTTCATTCGATACTTGGATCCGATGGTTTCACTTCTTCCGGAACGTGAAGTGCCGTGATTTTGAACGGTATAACACCGATCCATCAAGGCGTCGTCGTTCCCGACGATTGATCCGCCTTCGCCGCAGGAAATGGTCTTGGACGATTGGTGGCTGAAACAACCCACGTTGCCGATGGTGCCCAATTTTTTGCCGCGAAATTCGGCAAGATGTGCTTGGCAGGAATCTTCAATCACATACAGATTGTGTTTCTTCGCAAGCGCCATGATGTTATCCATGTCGCACGGTTGCCCCATGATATGAACGGGCATGATGGCTTTGGTGTTGGCATTGATACGTTTCGCCACGATGGCGGGATCGAGCTGAAAGGACTCGCGATCGATATCCACCATTACGGGAAGCGCACGGCTGACAAGTATGGATGCAATGGTGCCCATGTCGGTATACGGCGAAGTGATCACCTCGTCGCCGGGACCGATACCCAAGGCTTCCACGCAGGTATTCAACGATTGCGTGCCCGAACCGGTCGCCACGCAATGTTTTGCCCTCAGCATGTCGGCGTATGCTTTTTCGAATGCGGTAACCGTTCCGGCGCCCGGGTCAATGCGGCACCATGCACCGCTTTTTACGGTTTTTTCCACGGAAGCGACTACCTTTTCGTCCGTGTAAGGCCATTTGATCCATGGTTTGGTACGTACGGGATTACCTCCGAGAGCAGCCAATTTATCTTTGGTATCCGACGAACCGGCAAAAACGGGAGTAACACCGGCGGCGGCAACGCCCAATGTAGCGGCCGAAACGGTTCCGATAAAACGACGACGGCTTAATTCGTTATTCTCCATTGTATTGTTTTTAGGGGTTATTTGGTTTTCGATTTGTTCCACAGCCCTTATGGTTTGTTTTTTGATACGATCGACGACGTTTAGAGTTGAATCAACGGTAAAATAACGATATTGTTGATTGTAAAGTCCCCAAAGGGCGGCATAATCGACAATGTGTCGCCGCTACGCGGCTCGGTATCGGTTGGTGTATTCGCTACCCGGGATGATAATCCCGGGCTACAAAGATGTCGTCACTCCGTGACTTTTACCAAATGATACCGTCATCTCAAAATTGGCTTGACACCGGTGATGCATGCTTCCAAAAGGCGGAAATATAAACTTTCCGAAGCCCGAACCGGACAAACAAATTCGACATACCGATTCATATGTCGTGTAAACATAATTATACAAATGTACTTAAAACCGGAATAAAAATTAACCGGAAATCGAAAAATATCAATCGACAAAAACTCGTTGTAAACCGGGGTTCGTTCGGGAAGATGTTACAAACCCAAAAACAATATGGCGAATCCGCTCAAACAAATCATTGCCCCGGCTCCGGCATGCATGAAGCGATCGATATTCGCCGTCGGCAGGATCTTGAGACCGTAATATCCGATGGTTACCGCCGCGCACATGGTTGCAACGGTAATAGTCGAAAACAATAAGGTTACGGAAACAATGGCGCTCGTATTGTGTTGTGCTGCAGGGTACATCAACAAAGGGATCAATATTTCGCACGGTCCCAACACAAAGATGATAA
This sequence comes from Bacteroidales bacterium, assembly GCA_031551455.1. Classification (GTDB taxonomy): domain Bacteria; phylum Bacteroidota; class Bacteroidia; order Bacteroidales; family UBA4181; genus JAIRLS01. Next base: position 5,237 of record JAVBNP010000166.1, read on the forward strand.
ACATCACCCAAGGCGTGAGATTTTTGGTTTTGTTTTCGTGTACATGAGCATGTTCGGTTCGATGCGTGTGCTCGTGTATGTGCGCATTGCCGCTTTCGTGAAGATGCGCATGCGTATGGGGCTTGTTTTTGACGGCTTTAAAAATTCCCCAAACCATGTACGCAAAACCGAAAATGAAAAAAGCCCATCCGGCCAAACTTCCCCGAACCGATTCAAATAATTCGATACGTTCGATACCGAATCCGATCACGATTCCGATGATCCCGATCACAACGGAGCTGGCCACATGTCCCAGGCCGCAGTAAAGCGTAGTGAATAAAGTGCGACCGAGGCTCCACTTTCGTGCTTTGGACATAACGATAAACGGAACGTAATGGTCGGGACCGAAAATCGTGTGCGTGAACCCGAGTCCGGCTGCCGTTAACAGTAAAATATTGATGTCTGTCATAAAGGGGAAACGATATTATTCGGCATCAACTTATTTTGACTACGTACAACTGTCCCGTTTCGTAACGAATCACCTTCACCCGTTCGCCGGGATTGATGTATCCGACTTCGCAAATGGCGTCGTACAACTTTCCGTCGATATCGACTTTTCCGGCAGGACGAAGTATGGAGCGTGCCGTCCCGACGGTACCGATCATTCCCGATAAATCGTCGAAACTGACATATCCTTCGGAGCTTTTTTGTTCGGCTTGAAGCATAATTCGTTGCAGACGGGGACTATTGAAGAAGGATCTGCCAAGCCATATTGAGAGTACCAATGCGGCGGCGGCAGAGGCAACTACAATGCAAATCGATTTGAATACAGCGACCAAACCCGCGGTGAAATCCCATTCGAAGATGATGTTATCCACCATGGCCAAGCTGAGGCCGAGTACCATAAGGATAATACCCGTAATACCCGCTATTCCGAATCCGGGTAGGGCGAATATTTCGATTCCGATCAGAATCAGCCCCGTAAAGAAGATCAATAATTCCCAATGACTTGCAAGCCCTTCGAGATAGAGCGGCGCAAAATAAAGCAAAGCGGCAATAACCGCGGCGGCGGACGGAAACCCGATGCCGGGCGTTTGCAACTCGAAATAAATGCCGCCGATGATGATCATGATCAAGATACTTTGCAGGTATGGATTGACCAAAAATTGGATCATCTTTTCCAAAGGCGTCAATACATGATATTCTACTTGATAACCGACCATGTGGTTGGCTTTCAATATATCGTCGATTTTTTCCGCTTTGCCCTCGCAATAACGTACCTTAATAGCTTCATCAACCGTCAAGGTCAGCACTTTCGTGGAATCAATCAGTCCTTTGATAAAAACACTCGGATCGACCATGGCTTCGGCAATTTTCGGATCGCGCCGCCAACGATACGTTGTGTCCTTTCCGGAAACAATGGTATCCATTCCGTGCGATTCGGCGGTGGCACGCATCATCGATCGCATGAACGATTGATATTTGTCCGGAGCAGCTTCTCCCGTTTGATGTACCACGGTAGCCGCGCCGATGCTGGCGCCTTCGCGCATGTATGTTTTGTCGGCAGCAATGGCAATCAACGCTCCGGCCGATATAGCGTTGTTGTCCACGAACACATATACGGGAATGGGACAATTGAGGATTTTGGTGCGGATGGAATCCGCAGCATCCACCATACCGCCGTACGTATTCATGTGGATGATGATGAGTTTGGCCTTCATCGCGACGGCCTTGTCGATGCTTTGCATCGTGGTGCGCCAAGTCGCGGGACCGATTTCTTTTTTCAAATCAAACACATATACGATCTTGTCGGTGGAAATGCTGTCATCGGCATTTGCCGGAAGACCCGACAAACACAAAACGGCCATGATGCAAAACAACATCGCCCGTAAAGATCTTCGAATTCGAAAAGATTGTTTCATGGATAATCGTGCAAAAACAAATGCTTAACCGCAAAAGTAATAACTAATACCGACTTATTTTACGGGTTAACAAAAATTATGAAGATTGTTTGCCGGTCGGTATCGATTTCCGTTCACGCAAAAGATCCGGCATATCGGAGGAACAAATCCAACCCTTTACGCTTCTCTTCGTTCAACGGATAACTGATGTTGTTGGTCCAGTAATCCCGTAAATCCACTCCTTCGGGAGCCTTGTCCTTGTAATATTCCGCAATCGCATCCATCTCGGTAAGCACGGGGGCCATTGCGTCGTTGAACCTGCGGACGAAGCCGGCATCAATCGGTTTGTTGGCCACCCAACACGCAAAAACAAACGGAAGTCCGCAATACTTTTTCCATTCGCCGGCAAGATCGTAAATGTATGGCGACCGCAAACCGAATGCTTTGTCGCCGATCACAACCGCAGCCGAATGTTTGTCGCGCGGTCGGGTATTGATATTGCCGGGGAAATGGATCCATTGCGGTGCAATGTTCCAATAACGTGCGGCCAACACCTTTGCCAAAGCAACGGATGTGCGCGAATGGTTGTCCAAATAAATCGTTTGAATCTCCGCCAACGGAGCTTCGCTTGCCAATACCACCGTTCGTACCGTTTCGTCGGCGCCGATGCATAAATCGGAAACAATGTAATGCTTCGGCATCCGCAATGTTTCCACAATCGGAATCAACCCGATGTCCGCGCGATCGGACAACAATTTATCGGCGCATTGCGACGGGATGTCATAGGAAAGTTCTATCTCATTCATAATCTCCGAATGTTCCAAGCACCAAGCAAACGGAAGGGAATTGAGATAGGATATGGCGGAAATACGGATTTTGGACATGGGATATGTTACAAATTGCGAGTATTTGAAAATAAGCGACTGTTCAAAAAATCTGTTTTTGGCTCGTCATTGCGAGTAACAGCGAAGCAATTTTTGGATTACCATGAGATTGCTTCGTCGTTCCTCCTCGCAATGACGGTTGTTTTTGACTTTTTGAACAGCCGCTCGCGATTCAAAATTTTATTATTTGGCCACTCGTTCCAGCCATTTTAACATCGCCAACATGGTAAACATGGAAATGAGGCAGGCGGCGATGAATATACACCAAGTTGCCGCAATCGGGATGCTCTTGTAAAATATTACACCGATAAAGAGCAACTGATTACCGAGCGCCGTAGCGCTCAACCAACATCCCTGCATAATCCCTTGATATTGGGGAGGAGCCACTTTCGACACAAACGCAATCCCCAACGGACTGATAAATAATTCGGCAATGGTGAGAATAAGATACGTGCCGATCAATAACCAGGGAGTTACACGTGCCGCATCAGTCAAACCACCCATTGCGGCTCTTTCCGCATCGGTAGGGAGCCCCATCGAGCCAAGCGCCATCACGGCAAATGCCGTTGCCGCAATTCCCATGCCGATGGCAATCTTCTTGGGTGTGGATATTTCCAATCCTTTTGCTTTTAGCCATCCGAAGAGTGCGATTACGACAGGTGTGAGAAATACCACAAACAGCGGATTGAATGTTTGGAAAACTTCGGCCCCTTCGAGGGTGGTGAAACCGAGGTCGAGCTTCAACATGCGTGTGTAATTGTCTGCAAATAACGTGAGCGTTTGTCCGTTTTGATGGAAAGAGAACCAGAAGAAAATCACGACGCCGAATACCGCCAATAAAGCATAAATACGTTGCTTCACTTCGTGTGCATCCATTTGTACGACCGTCGCCTCATGTTTTTCATGTGTTTTGGCGCCCGGATCCGGAAGTTTGCCCTTATTCGTTAAAAAGATAACGAGCGAAATCAACATGGCAAAAATGGCAATACCAAAAGAATAATGGTATCCGGTCATGAAAACATTCAGATACTCGTTGGCAAAGGCTGTCAGATCGGCCGAAGTGTTACCTGCTCCGGCTGCCAGTTCGGTAAAACGGGCGGATGCTTCGGGAGTGATGGTTCCGCTGATCCATTGGTTACACAAGGCAGGAAGATCGGCATTAAATGTAAAACCTTTGCTTTGCACCCACCAGTTCCGCAGTCCCACGGCCATTAGAGGAGCAAACATGGCGCCGATGTTAATAAACATATAGAAAATCTGAAATCCCGTTTCGCGCTTATGGCTGTATTGCGGATTATCGTAAAGTTGTCCCACCACTGCTTGAAGGTTTCCTTTAAATAAGCCGTTACCGAAAGCAATGGAAAGAAGGCCGATACAAGTTAAGGTAAGAATCAGCGGCATATTTTGTACCGGTGTCGGAGTGGGAATAGCTAATAGAAGGTAGCCGACAGACATCAAGATAAGCCCGATAAGAATCGTACCTTTATACTTTTTGGTTTTGTCGGCGATAATCCCTCCCGCAAGAGCAAGTACGTAAATTAAAGCATAGAAAACGGAATAAATGACAGAACCTGTAGCTCCCGTAAAACCAAATTTGTTGTTAAGGAACAACAATAATATGGCCATCATGATGTAAAAACCGAAACGTTCTCCCATATTGGCCAAAGCCGCTCCGATCAATCCTTTGGGGTGATTTTTAAACATAAAAATTGTTTTAGACGATTTATAATTGATCAAAATAATTTTTCCGCTCCAAAAATAGAAATCTTTTCGGAGAAATCGAATGATTTTTTGAACCCGGGAAAGTTCGGAAGTAGCGAAAAATCTTTTATTTGATGCTACTTTCATGGTTTTACGACTTATTAATGATCGGTTCGAAAAATGGCATCAACTCGAATAAAATGAAATTTATTTTAATTTTATTTAATTATTATTTAATAATATTAAAATTATTTTTAACTTTGCGATAATTGAAATCGAAAAAATCAGATCAAAAATGTTGCCTTGTACTTGTCCGAGTTGTTTGTCGCAACTTAAAGTAAAAAGCTTGAAATGCGAAAATTGCCAAACCGAAGTATCCGGTTTATATGACTTACCCGTGTTGGTGCGACTTACCCCCGACGAACAACGGTTTATTTTGCAATTCGTCAAGTTTAGCGGAAGTCTTAAGGATATGGCTAAATACCTCGGACTGAGTTATCCCACCGTTCGCAATTTATTAGACGACATTATCGAAAAACTGAAGAAAGAAGAACCCGAGAAAAGATAAACTTATGGAACGAAAAGTCTTTCGATCTCGTATCAGCTTGGTACTGGTTGTATTCATCGCAGCTTGTATTCTGCCTGCACTTGTCCCGATGATTCGATCGGGTAATATCTCCAATCCCGGATTTTACACTCTTATCGGTGTATTGTTAATGATTGTCTTTATTTTCGGAGGGATACATTATGTCATCGTAAATGAAAAATTGATGGTCAAAATCTGCGGTATTCCATACGTAAAAATAAATGTATCCGAGATAGTGTCGGTCAAACGGTCTTATAACCCACTTTCTTCTCCGGCATCTTCTTTAAAAAGATTAAGTGTCGAATTTAAGAAAGGCCGGCTATGTTTAATTTCTCCCGTTCGCGAGAAAGAATTTTTGAAGACTTTAAAAGAAATCAATCCGAAGATCAATATCCGGGTGAACGATAAAAAAGCTTGGTATCGTGTTTGGGATTGGGATATTTAACCGAGAAAAGATAAATTTATGGAACAAAAAGTCTTTCGATCGCGTATCAGTGTGGTATTCATAGCGCTCATTGCAGCTTGTATTCTGCCCGCACTTGTTCCGATGATTCGATCGGGTAAGTTCTCCAATCCCGGATTTTACATTCTTATCGGCGGATTGTTGTTTGCCGGTTTTATTTTCGGAGGGATACGTTATGTTGTTACGGATAAACAATTGTTATTTAAAATGTGGGGAATACAAAGGTGGAGTGTGCCGTTAACATATATTAAATCGGTCAAGCGCAGTTATTGTTTATTTTCTTCGCCTTTCGCTTTATTTATTCCTTCCACCGCTTCCGTAAGAAATTTGATTGTCAGATTTAAAAAAGGAACAGATTGGCCGTTTTATGTGATTTCTCCCGTTCGCGAGAAAGAATTTTTGGAAACGTTAAAAAAAATCAATCCGAATATCGAAATCCGGGTGAACGACAAAAAAATTTGGTATCGTGTTTGGGATTGGGATATTTAACCGATAAATGATACGTTATGGAAAGAAAAGCATCGGAATCAAAACTTTTTTTTGTGGTGTTGGGGATCGTAATCGGACTTTCCTTAACGGTTCCAACCGTTCTGATCTATTTGGGCTACAAGGAGCCGAAAGTTGTTTGTGATTCAACCGATTTTCAATTGAAAGGATTGTACGGAATGAATATTCCCATAAACGGAATTGCTCGGGCCGATACGATTACCCGGGCCGAAATACCACACATTAAACTCAGAACCAACGGTATTTCGCTGTTAGGGGTAAATCGCGGACATTTTAAAACAAAAGACGGAGACAAAATTCGACTCAGTGTTAAAAACGGGGTTTACCCGATTATTCGAATTGTCGATAAAGAGGGCAAACAATATTACATCAATCGGAAAGATCCCGCTGAAACGAGACAAATATTCGAAAAATTGCAATCCGAAATGCAACATGTCGGCAAATAATTACCGGATTTTAAAAACCGATTAAATCATTAACCCATGAAAACAAAATATTTAATTAATCCTTTCGAACGAATCGCCGGGTGGCCGGCGTTGCTAATCGGGCTGTGCATTATGGCACTCACCGCCGTTTTCGGTAAAATCAATAAAATTGCCTTTGACGGCGCATTGGATGCGCATGTTGGCGCAACATTCAGTTTTACGGCATCTTTCGCCATGCAGGCAGTCGATCTGTTAGCTTTGTTCTTGACTATGTGGTTAGCCGGTATTTGTTTCTCCAAAACCAAAGTTCGGGCCGTTGATGTAGCCGGTACCATGGCATTATCCCGCACGCCGATGTTGTTGTTGGTACTCGTATCTTTTCTGCCGATCGTTCCTGCCGGTCTTTTCGATATTCCGCGTTTGACCGTTTTTGGTATCATAAGCATTGTCTTGATTATTTGGATGATTGCATTGATGTACCATGCTTTTTCGGTGTCGTGTCGGATGAAGGGGACACGCGGAACCGTCGTGTTTATCGGTGCTTTGTTGGTTGCGGAAGTAGTGTCCAAATGTCTCTTTATTTTCTTGTTGAGTGGTTTGTTTACGAATCCGGTTGCTTCCGAACCGGTGTCCGATGCAAATCGATCCGAAATTGTTACTGCTACGGATGTGGCCGGTTATCGCCAAACAGCTCTTAATGCAGCGGAAGCCCTTCAAAAAGAAGATTACAAAAGTATCGTAATGTATTTTGACGATACCATGAAGAAAGCAATGTCCGAAGAACAATTGAAAAACGTGTGGACACAAAAAGTCATTGCTTCCATGGGTAAACTGCAAAAAATAAGTACCGACATTACCGCCTCATCACGATCCGGATATGAGATTTTGTTGGTCCCGTGTACGTTTGAAAAAGGCAACTTGAATTTACAATTAGCATTCAATCAATCGGGACAAATCAGCGGTTTGTATTTTCGGTAGTTTATAAAGTCCGATTTTATAAGATAAACCTACCGGGTTTTTGAAACCCGGTAGGTTTTGTCCGGTTCATTTTTCTTCAACAAACATATTATGTGTTTGTTGAAGAAAAACAGGGTGGGAGATTGGGTTATCTTCTTCTGAATTCCGCGCAAACAACAGCCGTTGCCGTTGCCACATTTAACGATTCGGAGGTCGGTTCGCCCGGAGGATACGACGGGATCAATAATCGACGGGTAACGTATTGCGCCGCATCCGCACCGATGCCTTTCGATTCGTTGCCCGATACGATGACGGCTCGGGACGAAAGCGGCATGTCATACAGACTTTCACCGTCGAGAAACAGACCGTAAACGGGAAAATCGGGGTATGCCGTTTTCAATTGTCGGAAAAACGAAGTATCGGTCGGATATGTTTTTACACGAGTAATCGCGCCCATGGTTGATTGCACCGTTTTGGAATTGTACGGATCGGCGCATCCTTCGCCGCAAAGTACGTGTCGTATGCCGAACCAATCGGCCGTTCGGATAATGGTACCCAAATTGCCGGGATCTTGTACTCCGTCCAAATATAACGAAAGACCTTCGGTTAATTCCGCTAAATTCGGTTGAAAATCCGGCATTTGTACCAATGCCGTTGCCTGATTCGGGGTTTTCAGAAAACTGATTTGCGCCAATTTCTTGTCGTCGATCTCGATAATTTCTCGGGCCTTTGCGAGCAGTTGTTCGGGAATTTGTTTCAACCATTCGGGTTTCGCCAAAACGCATTCCGCAACCAATGACGAATCGAGTATTTCACGGACGGTTGTGTCTCCTTCCGCTACGAACAAACGATGCAAGTCGCGGTATTTCTTTTGCTCCAACGAGCGAATCAGTTTGATTTTGGCTTTGCTTGGCAAAACAAAACGAATTCAAAATTTAGTATCCAAGATTCAAAATTCGAACCGAATATCAACGGTTTTCGAATTTTATAAAAGGAAGCAATCGGTTCAATGATCGATTGATAGTTATTCCCCCTGTACTTTAAAAATATACGTAATGGTACCGTGTTGCTCTAAAGCGTCGGGTTTTCGGGAGAATACTGCTTTTCGGGCAGCTTTCAATGCGGCATCAACCAATGTATTGTCCAACGTGGTAGACCCTTTACCTAACGATGCTTTGGTAACTTTACCTTCTTTATCCACAATGATGTCCACCACCACTTTGCCTTGTTCTTGAGATTTATACTCGGGTACGGGCAATCGTCCCACCAAGGTACGTCCGCTGAGCGCAAAACCGCTTCCGCCACCCGTGTCGCCTCCCGGCCCGTAAACGTGAACATCCGGCGCTCCGGTAGTGACGCCTTGATTTCCTTGTCCGCCCGCTTCGCCTTGGCTTGTGGCCGTGCTTGCATCATCTCCGCGTCCCGGATACAATGCCCGCTTGTTGACGGTTCGCTCCGGTTGAGGCTGTTCCGCAACTGCCGGTTGTGAATTTTCCTTCGGTTTTTCTTTAGGCTTTTCTATGGGTTTCTCTTTCGGCTTGGATGGCAAAGCAACCGTTTCCTCCGCATCCTGCGTTAACATTTGATCATCCGGTTGCGTTTGCGGTTTCGATTCCGCCGGTTGCGACTGTACCGATGCCGGGTCACTCATTCGGGGTTCAAAATCCCCTTTTCCCGTATTACCGGTGCCGAAATCGACCAAGATACCTTGTTCGGCAGGTAACGGCAACGGCGTACGGAAAGCCATATATAACAGCAAAAACAACACCACGCCGTGAAACAGGCAGGTTCCGATGAGTCCGTTGCGATATTTGACGGGTGTTGCCATAATTGAATATTATCTGACTTTGTAAAAATTGGGATATCCGAGAAATGCGTCTACTTTAACGTTGGCGTTGTTTTTCAACAGCTCCACTTTTTCTTTTTCGATCTCTAATGCCCGCAACGAAATAAATTGATCGGGAGAGAGGTTCATTTCCTTCATGTATGCTTTGTCGGCTTTTGCACGCGCAAACTCGGCTTCTTCGCGAGCTTGTTCGGTTTTGATGCGTTTGCTTTGCGTCAATTCCGCTTGCATTTGCACACCGGTGCGATCTATTTCTTCCAGCACGCCTTTGCTTGGTTGTGCACGGCTGATGACCACCGACTTAATGGTAACGGGCAACCCGCGTTCAACGAAATAAGCACGTAAGCGATTATCGATATCGGCATTGATTTCAATGTACACCTGCCGATTGGTGGTCAACTCGAACATACCGTATTCGCAAAGCTTGTCGCGCGTGATTTTGCGGAAAGATTCCTGTACGTTGTTTTTATACCAGTTTTCACCGAAACTCTTCAATAGTCCCGGCGTGTGTCCCGATTCTATTTGCAATGTCAGGTACGCGACGGTATTGATCAAGTTGTTGTCTTTGGCCACCAAGTCCTCGAACGGCTCTTCGTATTGTACGGGCGACATGACGAATTTGACAAAATCGGTGGAAAATACTTTCCATTCCGAGCCTTGTATCAAAGGTTCTTCCGCAACGCCGCCTTTACCGAAGAAGTAAGGTTTCTTGATGAATACGCCTTCTTCATTAGCGTCGACCGATTCGCGCGAACAACCGAGAATTGCCGCAATCGAAGCAAAAGCCAAACAAGTTATGATGGTGCTTTTTTTCATCGGGTTATCTTCTTTCGGGCGCAGTGGCCAATATCAATTTATATTTATTGCGTGCGGCGATATTCATGACTTTCACCACTTCTTCCATCGGGACGCTTTTGTCCACGTGCAACGAAATGGTCGGGTCGGCCTCATCTTTCAATTTTAACTGCAATTGTCGTTCCAAATCGACCAACGAAACGGGAGAAGTTTCGATATAATATTGATGTTCTTTGGTGATGGATACGCTGGTGATTGCTTTGGCCGAAGTTTGGTTGTTGCTTTGCGGGAGAAGCAGTTTCAACGCATTGGGACTGACCAATGTGGAGGTGATCATGAAGAAGATGAGCAACAGGAAAACCAAGTCGGGCATGGACGACATGCTGAACGTCGCACTGATTTTATTGGATGAACGAATGGCCATTTTTTATGGTTGATTTTTTATATTTGATTGATCATTCGCCTTTTGGAGACGAATAACGGCGCTTGAAATTTCAAACGTGAAATTATTTCACGGGTTCGTTGAGCAAATCCATGAATTCGGTGGTGTTGGCTTCCAGGCTGTTGACCACTTTTTCGATGTTTGCCACCAAAATATTGTATCCGAAATAAGCGATGATACCCACCGTCAACCCGGCTACGGTCGTTACCATGGCTTCGTAAATACCCGACGAAAGTATTCCGATGTCGATATTGTTTCCGGCCATCGACATGTCGTAAAAGGCTTTCACCATACCGGTAACCGTACCGAGAAACCCGAGCATGGGCGCACCCCCGGCGGCGGTTGCCATGGCGGGTAACCCGCGTTCGAGCTTGAAGATTTCCAAACGTCCGACATTTTCAATGGCGGTATTGATGTCGCTTAGCGGACGCCCGATGCGTTCGATCCCTTTTTCGATCATACGGGCAATGGGACTGTCGGTTGATTGGCAAAGCGTAAGCGCCGCTTCGATTTTTCCGTCATGAATGTAATCTTTGATGCGATTCATGAAATTCTCGTCCGTTTTGGATGCTTTGCGAATGGCAAAATAGCGTTCCACGAAGATGTAAACCGCGATAATGGACAGTACCGCGATGGGTATCATGATCCATCCTCCTTTCAGGGTAAGGTCCCACAACGGCATACTGACTTCCTTCGGGGCTGCATCTATGGCATTAACTGCCGCATCTTGAACGGTTACTTGTAATAATACGTTGAGTAGCATCAGACTTAGGTTTTGTTTTAATTTTTAGGTTATGATTTTTTGATTTAAAGGTCGATCATCAATCGAAAATCGTTAATTGTTTCAGCTTACCATCAAATAATATGCCGCAGCCCCCGAAAGATACCCCGCAAGTGCCAACAAACTTATTTTTTTTACGTACCACACGAAATCTATTTTGGTTAATCCCATAGCGGCAACGCCGGCTGCCGATCCGATGATGAGTATGCTGCCGCCGGTGCCGGCGCAATATGCAAGAAATTCCCAAAAGGTACCATCGATCACAAAATGACTCATATAAGCGGCTTTTTCGGGATTAGCCATTCCGGCTAACGCTTCGGGAGTCACCACATCATACATACCCATCGAACCCGCCACCAAAGGCACGTTATCTACTATGGATGATAACGCTCCAATTGCTAAGTTTATTGCATAGACATTGTGCACTTTTTCGTCAAGGAAGGTACTCAGCAGTTTCAGATGCCCTGCCGATTCCAATCCGGCAACAGCCAAAAGAATACCCAAGAAAAA
>JAVBNP010000131.1:0-6019 GCA_031551455.1 Bacteroidales bacterium
GCAATTTAAAGCTTTGATTTCTTTTGAGCAATCGCCCGGCAGAAAAGACAATTGGCGACAATGGTCAAATTTTTGTTATCTGAAGCTTCGCCCCAACACCGGTCCCGATAATGTTGCCGAGCGGTTGACCGAAGAATACAAAAAACGCATGAATATGGATGCATCCGCCGATATTTCCTATTTGATGCAACCATTGTCGAGAATGCATTTGTACGCGCCCGATGGAAGCGAAACGGGGATGAAAAACGTTCGGTTGTTTACGATCGTTGCGGTTGCTTTATTGTTGGTTGCCTGCATCAATTATGTGAATTTGGTAACTGCCCGCATGCGCAAACGCGTGAAAGAAATCGGTCTCAGAAAAATAGTCGGCGCCGGAAAGTCTCGCCTTTTTTTTCAAATCATGGGCGAGTCCGTGCTTCTCTTTTTCTTCTCGGTGGGTCTCTCCTTGGTGTTGCTTTTTGCTGCCGCGCCTTATTTCGAATCCGTGACGGGACGACAACTTAATATCGGTTTTTTCGATACGCGTCTTTTGTCGTTCTATGCGATCTTGTTTTCGGCAGTGATTTTGTTGGCCGGCATTTATCCCGCCGTGTTGCTCTCCTTGCGTAAACCGTTGGAAATATTCGGGTCGGCGTCGGGCGAACGGAAGGGACAACTTTCGCTTCGCCGGGTATTGGTGGTGTTGCAGTTTTCGTGTTCGGCCGCATTAATTGCCGCAACCGTGGTCGTCGGTGCGCAACAGCGTTACATGAGGACCACGAACCCCGGTTACGACCGGGAAAATATATTGACCATCGATGTGATGTCGAACAGAAACTTTGGTAAGTTTTACGAGGCTTTCAGGACGGAATTGTTGCAACAGCCCGAAATATCGGGCGTGGCTGTGGCAACGGAGAATGTAATGGATGTGCAAAATCGAACGAACAGCATTGATTGGCCGGGTAGACCGGATGATGTACAAATAACCGTTGCCACGTTGTTCGTGGATCGTAATTTTTTGCCGTTACTTGATATTTCGTTGGCCGAAGGAGTCGGGTTTTCCGAAACACCCGCCGACAGCTCATATTATTTGGTGAACGAGACCGCCGCAAAACAAATGGGACTTGCCGATCCGTTAAACACGACGTTGAATATATCGTGGCTGAGTAAAGGAAGAATTGTCGGCGTGGTGAAAGATTTTCATTTTCGACACATGCGCGAACCCATCGGGCCCGTTGTCATGTTTTTGGGAAATCGCATCGGAACACTCTATATCAAAACGGCGGCGGGAAAAACCGGCGAAGCGCTTGCCGTGGCGGAACGCATTTGGAAAAAATACGACACTGCTTATCCGTTCAAATATACGTTCATGGACGATACGTTTGCTGCTTTGTACGCCGAGGATACTCGTACCGACAAATTATTCAACGCCTTTGCCGTCATTGCCGTTCTTATTTCCTGTCTCGGGTTGTTCGGGTTGGTAACGTACGCCGCCGAAACCAAAACCAAAGAAATCGGCATTCGCAAAGTGCTCGGAGCAAGCGTGCCGAACATCGTACGAATGCTTTCGAAAGAATTCCTCGTTTTGGTCGGCATAGCCATGTTGATTGCTTTTCCGCTCTCTTATTGGTGGTTAGACAATATGTTGCAAGATTATGCCTATCGAATCAGTATTTCGTGGCAATTGTTTGCCGTAACGGCTTTGATAACGGTAACGTTGACGATACTTACCGTGAGTTTTAAAGCATTGAAAGCGGCGACGGCCAACCCGGTAAAAAGTCTTAAAACAGAATAAAATAATCGGTAAAATTAAAGGTAAGGTTGTAAAAGATAAGACCGCAAGAAAAATTCGATTGCGGTCTTATTTATTTTTCAACATGCTTAACCTAATAAACTTACGCTTCAATCGAAAATCTCACATTATCGGAAACGACATTCTTTTTCCGAAATGTTTTTCGAACAAAATCTTGTCGACCTTTCCTTTTATATTAAATTTGCAGCAAAAATTCGGAACCGGTCCGATCGGTCGATCATCGATATTTTGTTGATTATGAATACAAAAAATACACTCGCAGCCGAATCGTTAAAAGCTTCTTTTTCTCGATGTTGCCGAATCGTTTGTGCTTGCGTTTTATTCTTGTCATGTGTCGGATTTGTTGACGGACAGGATACGGGAAAACCGCAAATATTGGAAGAATTGGCCAAACACGATCGAAAAAGCGGCCAAATAGAGTTGATACAGCCCGTACAAGTCGATAATTTGTTGAAATTGAACATTGCCAACAATAATTTGCAAAAGGGTATTCCGGGTTATCAAATACGTATTTTTTCTCAGTCGGGACAAACGGCTCGGCAAAAGGCAACGGACGCCAGAGCCTCGTTCATGAGAAATTTCCCCGAAATGGACGCCCGTATGGAATACAATGATCCCAATTTTCAAATTCTCGTCGGAAATTTTCGCACGTATACGGAAGCATATCACGAAAAAAAGAAAATCGAAAAAGTATTTCCCGGTGCCTTTATTGTCAGCGAAATCATCGAAATACCCAAATAACGGTTGGTTCCGTCGGAATTGTTTCAAAATTCAAGATTCATAAAAAAGAATGAGTGACCAATTACAGCACGAATGCGGTATAGCATTGGTTAGGCTCCTGAAGCCGCTCGAATATTATCATTATAAATACGGCAGTTGTTTGTACGGACTTCAACGACTGCACTTTATGATGGAAAAACAGCGAAATCGAGGACAGGACGGAACGGGAGTGGTGTGCGTAAAAATAGGAATGCAACCGGGTAATAAATACATTTCGCGCGAACGTTCCGTCAAACCTTCATCCATCGACCACGTATTCAAAGATATTTACGCGCAAATCAACAAGGTGGGTAAGCGTAAACCCGAATTGCTCGACGATGTGGTGTGGATGAAACGGGAAATGCCCTTTGCGGGAGAAGTTTATTTGGGACATCTGCGCTACGGCACATATGGAAACGATTCTTTGGAAGCCATTCACCCCGTAATTCGCCAAAACAATTGGAAAACGCGTAATTTAATTTTGGCGGGAAACTTTAACCTGACCAACGTACAGGCCATGTTTCATGTGCTTACCGATTTGGGACAGTTTCCCACGGGATATTCCGATACGGTAACCATACTCGAAAACGTCGGACATTTTCTGGATCGCGAAAACCAGCAGTTATTCGATCGATTCAAAAAAGAAGGGTATGAAAATGCCGAAATTTCCGAAATGATCGCAAAAAGCATCAGCATTAAAAACGTATTGTACGAGTCGAGCAAAAAATGGGACGGCGGATATGCCATCAGCGGCATATTGGGACATGGCGACGCGTTTGTGTATCGCGACCCGTGCGGCATTCGACCGGCATATTATTATACCGACGACGAGGTGGCCGTGGTCGCTTCCGAACGTCCGGTCATTCAAACCGCTTTCGATTTGGATGCGGAACAAATTCACGAAGTAAAGCCGGGACATGCTTTCATTGTTAAAACCAACGGCGCCGTTTCGGAAGAAGTGATTCAAGAACCGCGGGCAAAAAAATCATGTTCGTTCGAGCGTATTTACTTTTCGCGCGGCAGCGACAAAGACATCTACAAGGAACGCAAGTTGTTGGGTAAGTTGCTGATTCCCGAAATTCTCGAAGCCGTCGATCATAATCTCGAAACAGCTGTATTCTCGTACATACCCAATACGGCCGAAACCGCATTCTACGGAATGGTGGAAGGCGCCGACGAATATTTGAATCAACGGAAAAAGAAACTGATTATCGAAGCGGGAGATAAACTGACACCTGCGCGTCTGGATAAAATCATGGATGTCCGCACCCGTATCGAAAAAGTGGCCATCAAGGATGCCAAATTGCGCACGTTTATCACGCAGGATAAAAACCGCGCCGATATGGTGGGGCACGTGTACGACATCACGTACGACACAATCCGCAAAGGCGTGGATAATCTGATCATCATCGACGATTCGATCGTGCGCGGAACAACGTTGAAATTAAGCATTATTCGAATACTTGACCGACTCGAACCCAAAAAGATTGTTTTTGTTTCGTCGTCGCCGCAAATTCGTTATCCCGACTGTTACGGTATCGATATGGCCAAGTTGAACGAGTTCGTCGCATTCCAAGCGGCCGTTGTTTTGCTGAAAGAACGGGGCAAACAATCCATCATCAACGAGGTTTATAAAAAGTGTAAGGCTCAAGAAGGTTTACCGGATTCCGTGTTGGTGAATTACGTGAAGGAAATTTACCAACCTTTTTCCGTCAAGGAAATCTCCGTAAAAATCGCCGAATTGCTGAAAACGTCCGAAATAAAAGCGAAAATAGAAATCATTTTCCAATCCGTCGAAAACCTGCATCGAGCATGTCCGAATGATACGGGCGATTGGTATTTTACGGGCGATTATCCGACCCCCGGCGGCAACAAAGTGGTTAACAACGCCTTTATCAATTACATCGAAGGACGAAATAAACGAGCGTACTGATACCCAAATCGAGATACACGAGAAAAGGCCGTCTTCCGACGGCCTTTTCGTTTTAATGCGATATGTATACGTTTTATCCCTCCGCGATACCCGGATTGGATTTCAATGCCGCACGAATTTTTTCTTCCAGCTCTTCCGACAATTCCACGTTATCGGTCAACAATTGCTTCACGGCATCGCGGCCTTGTCCCAACTTGGTGTCGCCGTAGCTGAACCACGAACCGCTTTTCTTGATGATATTATACGTCGTTCCCAAATCGATGATTTCGCCGATACGCGAAATACCTTCACCGTAGATCACATCAAACTCGGCTTTACGGAAAGGCGGAGCCAATTTGTTTTTCACGATCTTCACTTTCACGCGGTTACCGCTTACCTCTTCACCATCCTTGATGGCCGTCGTTTTGCGAATATCGATACGCACGGAAGCATAAAACTTAAGCGCGTTACCGCCGGTGGTGGTTTCGGGATTACCGAACATGATGCCTATTTTCTCGCGCAATTGGTTGATGAAAATACAACAAGTATTGGTTTTGCTGATGTTGGCCGTCAGCTTGCGAAGCGCCTGCGACATTAATCGAGCTTGCAATCCCATACGCGAATCGCCCATGTCGCCTTCAATTTCCGCTTTCGGCGTTAAGGCTGCCACCGAGTCAATTACTAAAATATCGATGGCGCTTGAACGAATCAGCGCATCCGCTATTTCGAGCGCTTGTTCGCCGTTATCGGGTTGCGACACATACAGCGATTCCATGTTAACACCCAATTTTTGAGCGTAACTGCGGTCAAATGCATGTTCGGCGTCGATAAACGCGGCAATACCGCCCAATTTTTGCGCCTCGGCAATGGCGTGAATGGCCAACGTGGTTTTCCCCGACGATTCGGGACCGAATATTTCGATCACTCTGCCGCGGGGCAATCCGCCGATACCCA
Organism: Bacteroidales bacterium; assembly: GCA_031551455.1. Lineage (GTDB taxonomy): Bacteria > Bacteroidota > Bacteroidia > Bacteroidales > UBA4181 > JAIRLS01. Next base: position 5,418 of record JAVBNP010000131.1, read on the forward strand.
ATGCCACATCCAACGCGATGGAACCCGTGGGAATGGAAGGCACTTCTTCGACAACTTTATCGCTCATCTTCATGATGGAGCCTTTGCCGAATTCCTTATCCAATTTATCGAGGGTTAGTTGCAGCGATTTTAACTTTTCTTTTTGCGCGTCTTTTGTTGCGCTTTCTTTCTTTTCTTCCATGAGTTACCGTATCTTACGTTTATTGGTTCGATCGACAAAGATAACCATTCCGACATGAAAACCATCGACCGTTTTTCATTTTTTAAAATACCTTTGCAAACCGGATTAAATATGCGACAACCATGAATATCGAAAAAATAAAAAATTACAATCAGAAGCTGTTGGCGGTTTTCGGAACGCTCGCCGTTATTTTTTTGGCAGGGTCCATGTTGGTAACTTTAATCGTTTTCATTGTCGATATTTGGCCTTCGGGACGCGACGCAAATGACGGTTTACTCTCCGACGAGCAAACGGCGGCTTTACTGCAGGATAATAAACGGCAACAAGTCGTCTCGTACGGAATGCCGCATCTGATCGACACGGTAAACCGAATATATGTTGTTCCTGCTGCCGTACAAACACTGAAAATGCCTGAAACAAC
>JAVBNP010000261.1:0-4650 GCA_031551455.1 Bacteroidales bacterium
CTTGTTTATGTTGTTTTGTATTTTCCTCATCGGTCGATAATTCGCCGGTTCCACCGCCTCCGCAAGAGAAAAGTCCCGAAAGGAGGATGCCGGAAAGAATGATTCTCCAAGTCATAAGCAGGATTTAAAAGGAATGTTCAAATGTACGCGATTATTTTAAAGGATCGATTTCTTCGGCAATGATTATTTTATTCGTTTTAAAAATCTGTTCCATCGTCTTTTTCCCGTATACCTGTCTTTTGAAGACAGTATCACGGAAGCTTTTCCGATAACGTAGGTCTCGGGAATCATTCCGATATAACGCGAATCTTGAGAATTCATGACATTATCGCCGGCCATGAAATACCAATTCCGACGAAACGTATAATGCGTCTTCAATGTATCGTTAACATAAACCGACGAACCTTCCGTTCGGATGACCGCATCGGTTTCATATACCATTTGTCTGCCGTATAACACGACGTTTTTCGGCGTAAGCGGTATAGCGGTTCCCGCCGCGGGGACATACAACGGCCCGAAATCGCGAATATTCCAATTGAGAACGCTGTCGTACGGAAATGTACGATAGATTGCCGGTTCCAATTCGCCGCGATATCGCGCCAATCGTTTTTGTTCGGGAATATATCCCATCGTATCCGAAATCCCGGCAATTCGATAATAACCGTCCGCAACGGAAAGCGTATCGCCGGGAAGACCGATGCAACGTTTTACCAAAAACAAATTGAGGTGCATGTGAATGGTGTCCCATGCCGAATGATAGCTTCGATACGGAAAGTTAAATACAACTACGTCTCCGCGTTGTACACGCCCGAATCCGGGAATACGAATCATCGAAGGTTCACCGTGTTTGTTCAATTTCAAACCCGTAAATACCCGTGCGCCGTATGTCCATTTCTCCGTAAGAATAAAATCACCCGTTATAACCGTCGGCGACATCGAATCGGACGGTACCCGGTAAAAGTTACACAAGAACAACCGAATGAATAATGCCAACAAAAGCGAAAGCACCAAATACAACAAAATCTTGAGAAATGATTTGAACATTAACCGATAAATAAGACTGATAAACCTCTTCTTAATTCTTAATTTCTTTATCTTCCGTTTTTCCGATTATTTTCTTCGCTTCGTCCCGCATTTCGCGAATAGCTGTCGACGGAACTTTCACGGGTTTAGCCAGTAACGTTTCGGCCATGGCTTCGGCCCGCTCCGTTTGATCGGTTTCGACATACAATTTCATCAGCAAATATAACGGATAATGTCGATTCGGAACTATTTGCGATGCTTTCATGTAAGCTGCCTCGGCTTCCGTATATTTTTTCATCGCTTTGAAATTATTCCCCATGCAATTGAATATCATCGGATCGCAGCCGTAATGCAAAAATTCGCCGAATATTCGATTGCTTTCTTCATATTGTTCCGTTTTGGAAAGCGATTGACCATATTCGAACAAAAATTGCCGTTCGTGCTTCAGTGCCGCATATAAGGTTCGGTAATTTTTAACGGCTTCATTATAGGCTTCGGTTTGGTAAAACACTTGCGAAGATGACCATAGACGATACGCCGAATATCTTGACAAGATGTTGTATGCTCCGTATGCCGTAATACCCAAGCAAAGAAATATGCCCATAACTTGCAACCAACCGGGCAATGCGAGAGATAACCGAGGTGACGATGAAGCCGACATCGCTGCCATGAAAACAAACAACACGGCCAACGGCAATACGCCGAACGGATAGGAAAACAAAGCAAAAATCGACAAAGAAAGCAATGAATAACGAATATCGGCGGCAGGCGAACGACCGTTTTTCTCGCTCTCGGCTCGCCGAAAACCGAAGCAAGCAGCAAGCGTCGCCACCAACAAGGCCAACCCTATTAATCCCGTTTCTACCGCCGTTTGAATATATTCGTTGAAAGCCGAATCGGGGCAATCGGCCACCAAAGTTTGCTCATCTGTTCCTTTGCCTTTGAGAAAATAATCGGCTTGCGCGTTGCCGTATGCTACGGGAAAAGTACCGAATCCGGCGCCGAACAGCGGATGTTTTTTGACGATGTTCGCGCTTACCTGCCAAATTAACCGACGACCGTCGGCGGAATCTTTTTTCAGAAAATACATCCCTGCACTTCCTCCGATAATGATGACAGATAATGCAATACCGGCAAATATTCGTACGGAACGCCGTTGCAAATATTCTTTCCATCGATTACCAATCGGAATATATTTCCACAACACAGGAATACTTCCCGTCAAGGCTGCCAGCCATGCCGCACGGCTCATTGCCGCAGGTAATATCAATAAAGCGGCAATTAGTGTAATCCCGCCTAACCAACGCTCCGTATCTCGTGCTTTCTTATTCAACGCATAGCCCAGTGCCAACGGAACCCCGGCTGCCACAAAACCCGAGTACGGCCCGGGATTAAACAACGTTCCCGTTATTTTGTATAAGCCGTGGTGGGAATGTGTAAAGCCATACAGTTGCAACAGTCCCCAAACGGCTTCCGTTAGAATAACCAATAAAAAGGCGGCCGATAAAAGACGTTTCGTAATTTCGTCTTCGCAAGCCGCCCTAACGACCGCATACAATGGAATTGTCAGTAAAAATAGCCACCAATGCATGTTCGGCCACCCGTTCAACAGGCAGTAGTTGACAACCCAATATGTTGCCAATAAGAATATCCAAATATCCGCGCGACGCAATACCCGTTTTTCTCGCCGCAAAGAAAAAAAAGTCGCCGATAAAATCAACGGAACGGCAATACACATCGCTGCGGCAAACCAAAAATATTTTCCCGTAATCGCTCCTTGCCAAAGGAAACTATCCACGATAAAAACGTCGGCAAGAACTGCCGTAAGCGCCGCCGTTAAAAGGATTGGTATTATTTTATTCAATGATTCGAAAATTTAACCGTTTAACCGTTTTCAATCATCGGAGGTTTATACCTAAACGAATGTAAAACCCCGATCCTGTTAAAAAAATGAGAAAAAGATGTTCGAATTACGCCCAAAGCATAGACGACGCTTTGCCCGAAATTAATTGAAGATGCTTCTTTAAAATATTTTGTCGGACAGGTAATTTCAGCAATCGGAAATCCCGCGTAAATCAATTGCGACAATATTTGATTGTCAAAAACGTAACCGTTGGCATTAGCCCGATAATTGATTTTTCGAAGCGCATCGGCATTAAATGCACGATATCCCGTATGATATTCCGATAACTTTTGTCCCGTCAATACATTTTGAAGAAATGTCAAAACCCTGTTGGCAACATATTTAATTACCGGCATTCCTCCCTTCAAAGCGCCGTTTCCGAGAATTCGGGATGCCAATACCACGGGATACACATCGTTGGCTATGAGGTACGCCATGGAATGAATCAATCTGGGAGTATATTGGTAGTCCGGGTGAAGCATAACGACAATATCCGCACCCAAAGACAACGCCTTATCGTAACATGTTTTCTGATTGCCTCCGTATCCCATATTTTGTTCGTGTACAATTACATGTTTCATTCCCAACTTTTCCGCCAAACGAACGGTTGCATCAGAGCTCCGATCATCGACCAATACCACTTCGTCCACAATGTCCGAAGGTATTTCATGATATGTTTGTTCCAACGTCAACTCGGCATTGTATGCCGGTAACACCACTACCACTTTTTTACCGATAATCATCGTTGAGTTGATATATATAAGCCGGCTCGCTATCGCCGATAACGCATACCTCTTTTTCGACGATATCCGGATATTTTGTTTTCACGACATCCAAATAAAGATGTAATGTACTAACAATCGGACCCTTGTCGTCGTCAATGACTTTACGCAAGCTTGCCAATATCATATATCCGATACGGTTACCGCGCAACATGTCCATCAATCGGTCGGGCGAATAAATCACATAATCTTCAGCCTCTTTAAGCTTTTCGATGTATTCGTCGAAATCCATCGTATATACAAGCCCTTCGGTTATCAATCGTTGCTCAACAGCATTCCGCATATTTACGGGTATTTCGCATATCACGGTGCTTTCTGCCATTAACGTCCCGATAGCATGTTTCCCGATCACCACGTATTTGATTCTTTTTCTCAATTCCGCATTCAACGAATCGCCGATTTGAATAACCGCGTACACGCGCGTTTTTCCCGGTCTGTCGTTTTTCAGTATATCGTATTTAATTCCGGGGACACTGTATATACCGTAAAATGGCCTTTGTCCGTATATTTGCGAAATACTCGGCTTTCGAACACCTATATTCACGTCGGAGGGAGTGTTCTTCGCCGCCCATTCGCTTGCCGAAATATAGTTTCGCCAAGCGGGAGTATATCCGTACAATTTGTCACCTTTAATGTTTTGCACGAGAACGGGTACATTTTGTTCGGCTTTTTGGAAGGTTCGCGACAATGTTCCCGCAAATACGACGACGATCGGGACAAAATAAAGGTATGAAAGCTTCCGACCCGCCAAAAACACATACATACCGTAAAAAATCAAAAGCAACATCAACGGATAAAATACCAAAATAAACCTGTCCTGTCGCCAATACGACTGCAGAAGAATGAAGTTTCCCAAGCTTAAGGCTCCGACATACAAGCCGGAAAAAACAAGCGTTTTGTTACTCTTTTTGCAGGCAAAATAAAATCCCGCCGCAAAAAGAA
>JAVBNP010000273.1:0-19124 GCA_031551455.1 Bacteroidales bacterium
CGTGAATCAAGAAAATATCGGCATCACCGGAAAAGGAATCATCAACGGCCGCGGTTTTATTACCGCCAACAACATGGTATCGTTGATTCACAACGGTATTTTTAAAGATCCGTTGAAATACGACCGTCCGAACGAAACCAACCGCCCGCAAAATATCTATTTCCGCGAATGTACCAACGTAACCATTACGGGCATCACGCTCCACGATCCGGCCAGCTGGAACCAAACCTACGATCAATGCAAGAACGTATACGTGGACAACATCAAGGTTGAGGCCAATTCGTATTGGAACAACGACGGTATCGACATCGTGGACTGCGACGGCGTGGTGATCAAAAACTCTTGGTTCGACGCTGCCGACGACGTACTTTGTTTCAAATCGCACGATGCGAAAAGCATTTGTCAAAACGTGGTGGTGGATAACTGTGTGGGACGTTCGGGAGCCAACGGTCTCAAATTCGGAACGGCATCGCAAGGCGGATTTCGCAACTTTAAGGTAACCAACGTTACCATTTACGACACCTTTCGTTCGGCCATCACGTTTGCGGCCGTCGACGGCGGTTTGGTCGAAAACATTGAGGTAGACGGATTAAAGTCCATCAATACGGGTAACGTGATTTTCTTGCGCATTGGCGATCGTTCGAATCCGAAAGGAGAACGTCCGTACATGAAAAATATCCGTATTTCGAACGTTTATGCGGAAGTGCCGGGCTTTAAACCCGACAAAGGTTATAATTACGAAGGTCCCATCGAAGACCTTCCGCGCAACATTTGCCCTGCCATTATTTTCGGTAGGCCCGATATTCCCATCCAAGACGTGACATTGAAGAACATCACCATCACCTATCCCGGAGGCGGCGATCCGTTCTATGCGAAACGCGGTTACGCACCCGCCGATTTGGACGGTATTCCCGAAATGCCGGAAGCATATCCCGAATATTCGCAATTCAAGGAATTACCCGCTTGGGGGTTCTATATTCGTCATGCTTCGGGGATTACGTTTGATAACGTGGTGTTAACCGCCAAGGAAACGGATTATCGTCCCGCCATCGTTGTTGATGATTTGAAGAAAGGTGATTTCAAGAAAACGACCATCAACGAGCCTGATAGTAAAGACAAGAAGCAAATCATAACGTACAAATCGTCCGACATTACCCAATAGCCGGAAAGAAAATCAAGCCGATATATCGCACCGGTATATCGGCTTTTTGCATTTTTATCGGATTTGTCCCGGCACGAATGGTTGGATTTAGTTGGTTAAATTTATTTTCTTATCGAAATTTGGATCAAACTTAAAAATGAAATATCCCGAATTCGTTTCGATTCGACGAATTTCACGGATGAAACCGATCCATCTTAAATGAAAAATTTTATGAAAAAAATATTCTTATGGTTGTTTTGCGGCGTCGCGGTATTCGGATGCCGTCAACAAACACAACCCGGCGAAGTTTGGAGCAAGGAACGCGCCAACGAATGGTATCAAAAACAGGAGTGGCCTCGCGGATGTAATTTCACACCGAGTACGGCCGTCAATCAGTTGGAAATGTGGCAGGCGGAAACCTTCGACCCGACAACCATTGACCGAGAGCTCGGTTGGGCCGAAGATTTGGGATTCAACTGCATGCGCGTTTTTTTGCATCATCTTGCGTGGCAATCCGATCAAGAAGGGTTCAAAAAACGGGTGGAGCAATATCTGCAAATTGCCGACCGTCACGGAATCAAAACAATGTTTGTGTTTTTCGACGATTGTTGGTTGCCGACGTACCAAACGGGAAAACAACCCAATCCGAAACCCGGCGCGCATAACTCCGGATGGTTGAAAGATCCGGGCGATTTGATTTTCGAAAAACCCGAGGAAACGACAAAAATTCTCGAAGCATATGTAAAAGACATCATTCGGACGTATAAGGACGACAAACGGATCTTATTATGGGATTTATACAACGAACCCGGAAAAGATTACGAACTGAAAAGCTTGCCGTTGCTGAAGAACGTATTTGCGTGGGCGCGCGAAGTCAATCCGTCACAGCCGCTTTCCGTTTGTCTTTGGAAGAAAAAATATGTCGAGTTGAACGATTTTCAATTGGCGAACGTCGATGTTATCACGTATCACACCTATAATCCCGCACCCGAACAACAACATGCCATTGACACCTTGAAACGTTACGGCCGTCCGATCATTTGTACCGAATACATGGCGCGTCCTTTCGGAAGCACGTTTCAAGAAGTGATGCCGATACTCAAACGCGAAAACATCGGCGCCATCAACTGGGGATTGGTTGCGGGAAAAACCAATACCAATTTCGCTTGGGGAAAAGCGATGCCCGAAGTCGACGAACCGCCTGTTTGGTTTCACGATATTTTGCGTCGCGACGGTACTCCGTATTCCCAAGAAGAAGTTGATTTCATCAAATCGTTGTGCAAATAATCCGTAAAGATGTTGTTCAAAAAGGCTCATTTAAAATATCAAACAAGGGGGAATGACAGTAAAAAGCCTGTCACTGCGAACAATAGCGAAGCGAGTTCACCGAAGGTGATGAATTCATTCAAGCGGGCATAGTCGGGTAGGCGGGTTAGTCAACGATTAAAGGCCGATAAACGAGAAGGCTTTAGCCAAACTAATCCTCAATCCGCATAAATTATAAATTTAAACAAGCTCTGAAATATAACCCCATATTTTTTATTCGGCGGCTTGCGATTTTAATCGTCGTTTTGGTCGAAGCAAACAAATATTTAAGTATTTTCGAAACAAATTCATTGACACGTCACATAAACCGGTAAAATCATGAAAAAATATCTGATTCTTTTGATTTTGTCGGCTTTGATCGTTCCGATCGGAGCCAAAGAATACAATGCGTCATTTTTCGGCGTTAAATCGAACGGAACTACGCTCAATACCCGTTCCATTCAAAAAGCAATCGATTACATTCACGAAAACGGCGGCGGAACGCTTGTTTTTTACGTGGGTCGTTACCTTACGGGCAGCATTCATTTGAAATCCGACGTCAACATCCTGCTTCGCGAAGGAGCGGTACTTGTCGGATCGACCAATCCGTTCGATTACGACATAATCATGAATAATCCCGCACTTATTCTTGCCTATAAGGCCAAAAATATCGGTATTTCGGGCAAGGGCGTTATCGACGGGCAAGGGCGCGAAACGGCATACAACTACGTCGACCAAATACACAAAGGCATCATAAAAGATAACTTAAAATACGATCGTCCGGATGTTCGTCCGATGATGATTTATTTTCGCGAATGCGAAAATGTTTCCATGGAAGGCATCCTCATGAAAGATGCGACGGCTTGGGTGCAATTCTATGATCAATGCAACGGGCTTACCATTAAAGGCATCACCGTGAAAAGCAACGCTTTTTGGAACAACGACGCGCTTGATGTGGTGGATTGCAGCAACGTGAAAATATCCGATTCGTATTTCGATGCTTCGGACGATGCCATTTGCCTCAAATCGCACGATGCGAAAAGTATTTGCGAAAATGTCGAAATACGGAATTGCGTGGCGCGCTCCGGTGCGAGCGGCATCAAATTCGGTACTTTGTCGGCCGGTGGTTTCAAAAACGTAAAGCTCAGCAATATTAAAGTATACGATACTTTTCGTTCGGCATTTACGGTACAAGCGGTAGACGGAGGCATTGCCGAAAACATCTCCATCGACAGTTTGTATTCGTACAATACGGGCAACGTAATTTATTTACGTGTCGGCGATCGTTGGGGTAAAGGAAGACAATCCTCCATGAAAGGTATTACCATTTCGAACGTGTATGCCGAAGTACCCGAAGGTAAACCCGATGCGGGATATGACTACGAAGGCCCCGTGGAAGACCTGCCGCGGAATATTTCGCCGTGCGCCATCGTCGGATTACCGGGACGAAACGTTACCGACGTGACGTTGAAAAATGTTAACATCGTATTTCCCGGTGGCGGAAATCCCAATTATGCCAAAGTCGGTTTGTCCGCCAAAGAATTGGACGCCATCCCCGAAATGCCCGGCGCTTATCCCGAATTTTCGCAATTCAAGGAATTACCCGCTTGGGGTTTTTACATTCGTCATGCCGAAGGAATCACGTTCGATAACGTGACCTTAACCGCGAAAGCGCCCGATTACCGCCCCGCCATCGTTACCGACGACGTGAAAAACATGACGCTGACGGGCGTGAAATACAACGAACCGGGCAAAGGGAAGAAACAGGTACATACGTATAAATCAACGAACATCAACATAAAATGAACGCCATGAAACGGTACGTGATTTACATTACGGTTGTTTTGTTGCTTTTTGCACCGGAAATCGGAGCCAAAGAATACAACGCGTCGTTTTTCGGCATTAAATCGAACGGGACGACGCTCAACACTCGTTCCATTCAAAAAGCGATTGATTACATTCATGAGGATGGTGGCGGAACGCTTGTTTTTTACGTGGGTCGTTACCTTACGGGCAGTATTCATCTGAAATCCGATGTCAACATTCTGCTTCGCGAAGGTGCGGTACTTGTCGGATCGACCTACCCATACGATTACGATAATTTCATGAATTATCCCGCGATTATTATTGCATATAAAGCCCGAAATATCGGTATTTCGGGGAAAGGCGTTATCGACGGACAAGGACGCGAGTTGGCGTATAATTGCATCGATCAGATACACAAAGGCATCATAAAGGATGAATTAAAATACGATCGCCCTTATACGCGGCCGATGCTGGTTTTTTTTCGCGAATGCGAAAATGTCTTGATGGAAGGTATTCTCATGAAAAATGCCACATCGTGGGTACAATTTTACGATCAATGCAATAATCTCACCATTAAAAACATCACCGTGAAAAGCAATGCTTTTTGGAACAACGATGCGCTCGACGTGGCAGATTGCAATAACGTGAAAATTACCGATTCGTATTTCGATGGTTCGGATGATGCCATCTGCCTCAAATCGCACGATGCAAATAGTATTTGTCAAAATATCGAGATTCGGAATTGCGTGGCGCGTTCCGGTGCGAGCGGCATCAAATTCGGTACTTTGTCGGCCGGTGGTTTCAGAAACGTAAAACTCAGTAACATTAAAGTGTACGACACATTCCGTTCCGCGTTTACGATACAAGCGGTAGACGGAGGCATTGCCGAAAACATCTCCATCGACAGTTTGTATTCGTACAACACGGGCAACGTAATTTATTTGCGCGTCGGCGATCGTTGGGGTAAAGGAAGACAATCCTCCATGAAAGGGATTACCATTTCAAACGTATACGCCGAAGTGCCCGAAGGCAAACCCGATGCGGGATATGACTACGAAGGTCCCGTGGAAGACCTGCCGCGGAATATCTCGCCGTGCGCCATCGTCGGATTACCGGGACGAAATGTCACCGACGTAACGTTGAAAAACATCAACATCGTATTTCCGGGCGGCGGAAATCCCAATTACGCCAAAGTCGGTTTGTCCGCGAAAGAATTGGATGCCATCCCCGAAATGCCCGACGCTTATCCCGAATTTTCGCAATTCAAAGAATTACCCGCTTGGGGTTTTTACATTCGTCATGCCGAAGGAATCACGTTCGATAACGTGACCTTAACCGCGAAAGTACCCGATTATCGCCCCGCCATCGTTACCGACGACGTGAAAAACATGACATTGATGGGCGTGAAATACAATGAACCGGGCAAAGGAAAAAAACAGATACATACGTATAAATCAACAAACATCAACATAAAATGAATGCCATGAAACGATACACGATTTATATTACAATTGTTTTGTTGTTTTTCGCATCGGCGATCGGGGCGAAAGATTATTACATTACGGATTTCGGCGTAAATACCGAAGGCATCACCTTGTGCACGCGTTCCATACAACGTGCCATTGATGCGGTGAACGAACGGGGCGGCGGACGATTGGTTTTTCCCGCGGGAAGATATCAAACGGGTACCGTGTACGTGAAATCGAATGTTACGTTGCATCTCGAAGCGGGCGCCGTGATATACGGATCGATGAATCCGTTCGATTATGTCAAAGGCGGATATACCGGTTGGTCGGCATTGATTTTTGCATATAAACAGGATAATATCGGTATTACGGGAACGGGGACCATTAACGGACGAGGTTTTGAAATGGCCAATAACATGATGTCGTTTATCCATTACGGTATTATTAAAGATGCGATGAAATACGATCGTCCCGACGAACGGCCTCACAACATTTATTTTCGCGAATGCAACAACGTCACCATTACCGATATCATGCTTCGCGATCCGGTGGGATGGAACCAAACGTACGATCAATGCAAGAACGTATACGTGGACAACATTAAGGTTGAAGCCAATGCGTATTGGAATAACGACGGCATTGATATAGTGGATTGCGACGGCGTGGTGATCAAAAATTCGTGGTTCGATGCTGCCGATGATGTAATCTGTTTCAAATCGCACGATGCGAACAGTATTTGCCAAAACGTGGTGGTGGATAATTGCGTGGGACGTTCGGGAGCTAACGGCCTTAAATTCGGAACGGTTTCGCGCGGCGGATTTCGGAACTTCAAAGTAACTAACGTTACCATTTACGATACCTATCGTTCGGCCATTACGTTTGCGGCCGTCGACGGCGCTTTGATCGAAAATATCGAAGTGGACGGTCTCAAATCGATCAACTCGGGCAATGTGATTTATCTCCGTATCGGCGATCGTTGGAGTCAAGGCAAACGCCCGTCGATGAAAAACATCCGTATCTCGAATGTTTATGCGGAAGTTCCCGATTTCAAACCCGACGCCGGTTACAATTACGAAGGACCGGTCGAGGATTTGCCGCGTAACATTTCTCCGGCAAGTATTTCCGGCATGCCTGGCAATCCCATTCAAGACATTACGTTGAAAAACGTCACCATCGTTTATCCGGGCGGCGGCGATCCGTTTTATGCGAAACGCGGCCATACGCCCGCCGATTTGGACGCCATTCCCGAATTGCTCGATGCTTATCCCGAATTTTCGTATTGGAAGGAATTGCCCGCATGGGGATTTTATATTCGCCACGTTGAAGGAATTACGTTCGACAACGTGGTACTGACCGCGAAGGTTCCCGCTTATCGCCCCGCCATTGTTATGGACGACGTTAAAAAAGGCGATTTCAAGAAAACGATCATCAACGAGCCGAACAATAAAGGTAAACAGGAAATCATCGTTTATAAATCATCGGATATCATTCAATAATAATTTCATTATCACCGCAAAAATCAATTTCATGATTCATCGTATCATTAAACAAATATTTCGGGCCTCGTTTTTGCTGTTGCTCGTGGCGGCAGCGTGTGTTTCCTGCAAACAAACCGATTCTTTCGACCGACTGCGCTTGCGTTATTACGACATTTTGGCAACGCCCGACGCCGATATTACCGACAGCATCGTCAAAAGCAGAATCGAAGTTTTGGATGCCGCCGTCGAGAAGATGTGGCAAACCATGGAAAAAGCGCCCGATAAAGAATATGTTTGGGAAAGCGACAAACGAATTCCGTTCAGTCAGGATACGATACTCATGAGCGTCATGTCCTCGCGGGTGAACAACAGTTTCAGTAATTTGAGTCGTATGTCGTTGGCATACCGCACAAAAGGATCGAAGTTCGAAAACAATTCCGAATTGAAAAAAGACATTTTGAACGGTCTCGATAAAATGCTTGCCCACGCCTACAATCCTTCCGTAAAATGGTACGACAATTGGTGGCATTGGGTCATCGGTTCGCCGATGGTTTTGGATAACCTATTGGTACTGATGTACGACGAATTATCGAAAGAGCAAATCGACAAAGCCATCGAATGCATGAATAATTACGCCCCGAACGTAACCTACGAGGGCGCATCCACGGGAGCCAACAAAATTTGGCAATGCAAAAACATGATTTTGCGCGGCATCATCGGTAAAAACGCCGAACAAATCAAGATGGGCATCGACGGATTGGATACCGAGTTCAAATACGTGACTACGCACGACGGTTTTTACAGGGACGGTTCTTTCGTGCAACACCAGTGGCATGCGTATACCGGCGGCTACGGCCGTTCCATGCTTCGCGAATTGGCCGAAATCATCATCATGGTGCACGATTCGGAGTGGGCCGTGCCCGAAAATCATCAAACCATGTTATACGAATGGATACACAATTCGTACGAACCCGTGGTTTATCGCGGCGCTTTGATGGATATGATTCGCGGGAGAGAGGCTTCACGCCCCGAGTCGGATCGCGGCGCCGGACATTCCCTGTTGGTATCGCTGGTCCGTCTTTCGGAAGTTGCACCCGAAGCCGAAAAAAAACATCTGCAATCGTTTGTTAAAGCCAATATTTTGGCCGATTACGGGTGCCGGCCGTTTTTGAACGATGCCCCGACGTATTTGTTGCCGACGGTGAAAAAGATATTGAACGATCCGTCGATCGTTCCCGCTGAACCGCGCACATTGAACCGAATTTTTGCCGCAATGGATCGCGTGGTGCACATTCGTCCCGGCTTTGCGTTGGGATTGAGCATGTCCTCGTCCCGCATCGAGAACTACGAAACCATCAACGGCGAGAATCTTCGCGGGTGGTATACGGGCGACGGTATGACCTATTTGTACGACAACGATTTACAACAGTACGGCGACGATTTTTGGCCGACGGTGAACGCTTACCGCATTGCCGGCACCACCGAAGACACGCGTTCGCGCAAAGCCGAAACGCTTCCGTTGGGTAAGGATTTGCTGTATGCCGACGGATACAAAAGCCCCAAAGATTGGGTCGGCGGCTCGTCGATTTGCGATGCGTACGGTATGGTCGGAATGTGGTATTCCGCGCAGGATTGTTCGTTGGAAGCCAAGAAGTCGTGGTTCATGGTCGGCGACGAAATCGTTGCTTTGGGAACGGGTATTAACAGTAAAGACAATCGCGACATCGAAACCACCGTTGAGGACCGAAAAATGAACGACGGTGGTGCATATCGCTTTCAAGCGGACGGAAAAGACATATTATCCGCCGAAGGGCGTTTGACGACCAAATGTCGGTGGGCGCATTTCGAAGGTGTCAACGAGAAAGCCGACATGGGATATTATTTCCCCGAAACCCCGTCCGTAAATATTTTGCGGGAAACGCGCACGGGATCGTGGTTCGAAATCAACCAACCCAATTGTTCGAAAGCTCCGATCAATAAATCGTATTTCACAATGTGGATCAATCACGGCAAAAATCCCGCAAACGGAACGTACGCTTATGTTTTGTTACCGGGTAAAAGCGCCGCGGAAACCGGAAAATATGCCGAAAATCCGAACATCGCCGTTCTTTCCAACACGCCGAAAGTTCAAGCGGTGAAAAACAAATCGGAAGGCGTTACGGGCTGGAATTTCTGGGAAGCTTCGTCGCAACCTGTTGCCGGAGCAAGCGTGGATGCACCCGCATCGGTCATCGTCAAGGAAACCGATACGGAATTGATCGTCGGCGTATCCGATCCCACGCAAAAAAATACCGGAGCGATCACCGTTGAATTGACTCGTCCCGTAGCCGGAGTATCGAAGGAAAATCCCGATATCAAAGTCCTGTCGACTTCGCCTACGTTGAAAATGCAAGTGAATGTTTCGGGCGCCATCGGTTGCACTCGCGGCATTACATTGAAAAAATAATAACACTCGCAAAATACAAGAATATTCGAAAATAAACTAAAATTAAAATCTCCACATGAATCGCACAGCTTGCCTCATATTAACCGGATTGATTCTTTTCGGTTCCGTTTTCGTTTCTCCGGCGCAATCGCAAAATGATCGAAAAGGTAAAACCGAATGGTTTACCGATTCCAAATTCGGATTGTTCCTCGTTTGGGGATTGTATAATCAAACGGCAGGGATGTGGCGCGGAATACCCGCACGGGGCGCGGAACATTTCATGCTGTACGAACGAGTTCCGCTTAAAGAATACGCCACCATCGCCGACGACTTCAATCCCGTCAATTTCGATGCGGATATGTGGGTTAAGTGCGCCAAATACGCCGGGATGAAATACGTCGTATACACCACCAAGCACCACGACGGTTTTGCCATGTACGATTCCAAAGTGAGCGATTTCAACATCGTTGCCCGAAGCCCGTTCAAACGCGATCCGCTGAAAGAATTGGCCGAAGCCTGCAAAAGAGAAGGCATTAAATTGGGATTGTATTATTCGCTGGGCCGCGATTGGGAAGATCCCGACGTGCCGACCAAAAACGCTTGGCGCAGCAATATTTGGGACTATCCGAGAGAAAGCGAAAAAGTGCTTCAGCGATACATGGAACGGAAAGTACATCCGCAACTGAAGGAGCTTTTGACCAACTACGGCGAAGTGGCCGTGATATGGTTCGACACCGAAGAACTGACCACTCCGGAACAAAGCCGGGAATTATTGAAATTAATCTATTCCATTCAACCGAATTGCATTGTCAATAGTCGCGTGGGTAACGGTCTCGGCGATTTTGCCGTCGAAGAACAGGGATTGACGGACGATATTGACGCCAAACCGTGGGAATTATGCGTAACCATGGGCGGGAATTGGCAATACAACGTATTCGACATTCGGTACAAAACACCCGAAACCATGGTTCGTTATTTCGTCGACGTGCTCAGCAAAGGCGGAAATACGTTGTTGAATTGTTGCCCGACGGGAAAAGGCGAATTTCCGACACTTTCGTACCCCATATTCAATGCCTTTCACGACTGGATGGAAGAGAACGGCGAAGCCGTTTACGGCACTCGCCCGTGGAGAGTGTTCGGAGAAGTATACAAAGACAACGTGTCGAAGGAAGTGTTCGACAAGGAGGCATATATGCGTCTTCCCAAGGAAAATATTCCCGATATTCGCTTTACCGCAAAAGATAACAATCTGTACATTTTTGCTCGCGGAATCAACGATCGAAAATACACCATTGCTTCGGTGCAGCCGACCGACAAAGTCAAAAAAGTTTCCTTGTTGGGCAGCAACCAAAAAGTAAGTTGGAGACAAACCGCCGCGGGCTTGGAGGTAACCGTTCCCGAAAGCGATCCGAACAAAGTTCCCGTTTACGTATTAAAAGCCGAATTGAGTAAGTAATACCAAGTTCTTCCGAACTGACCTGACAGGGTCCTAAGACCTGCCGGGGTCAAGTCCGCAAAATAACATTATCGCCTTATCTGTTATTATTGATTTACCGAATTTAGAATAATCAAAAATCGAAAATCAAAAATTGATCATGCACACACGAATATTATCGCTGATTCTCGCGTTTCTGATCGGTTTCGGTTTGCCGATTCGCTCGCAAACCGAACGCGCGGAACAAATCAAATGGTTTACCGATTCCAAATTGGGTATGTTCCTCGTTTGGGGGTTATACTCGCAAACAGCGGGCATGTGGCGCGGAATACCCGCGCGGGGCGGGGAGCATTTCATGTTATTCGAACGTGTAGCGCTTAAGGATTACGCCAAAATCGCCGACGACTTCAATCCCGTCAACTTCGATGCGGACCGCTGGGTTAAGTGCGCCAAATACGCCGGAATGAAATACGTCGTGTACACTGCCAAACACGAAGAAGGGTTCGCCATGTACGATTCAAAATGCAGCGATTACAACATCGTTGCCCGCACGCCGTTCAAGCGTGATCCGCTGAAGGAATTGGCTGAAGCCTGTAAAAAAGAAGGTATCAAGTTGGGCATATATTATATTTTGGGCCGTGATTGGGAAGATCCCGACGTTCCGACTCCGAACGCTTGGCGCAGCAATATTTGGGATTATCCGAAAGAGAACGAAAAAGATCTTCAACGTTATTTGGATCGGAAGGTTTATCCGCAATTGAAAGAGTTGTTGACCAATTACGGCGAAGTGGCCGTTTTGTGGTTCGATACTCCCGAACTTGTATCGAAAGAACAATCCGAGGCGATTGCTAAATTCGTTTATTCGATTCAACCCGGTTGCCTCATCAACGACCGTATCGGCAACGATCTCGGCGATTTTGCTACCGTGGAACAGAAACTGGGCGACGGCATCGACGTCAAACCTTGGGAAGCCTGCATGACCATGGGAAACAGTTGGCAGTACAACGTATTCGACGTTCGGTATAAAACGTCCGAAACGTTGATTCGTTATTTTACCGATGTTGTCAGTAAAGGCGGTAATATGCTGTTGAATTGCATTCCGACGAACCGTGGTGAGTTATCGACGCTTTCGTATCCCGCATTGGATGCATTTCATGTATGGATGAAGGAAAACGGAGAGGCAATATACGGCACCCGTCCGTGGAGGGCATTCGGCGAGACCTACCAAGACATTGTATCGAAAGAAAAATTCGAAAAAGACGCATACAATCAATTACCGACGGAAATTGTACCGGATTTTCGTTTTACCGTCAAGGATAACAGTCTGTACATCATCGTTCGCGGGATCGGCGATCGGAAATATACGGTTGCCTCGATCAAGCCGACCGACAAAATCAAAAAAGTTTCCTTGTTGGAAAACGGTAAAAAAGTAAGTTGGAAACAAACCGCCGCAGGATTGGAAATAACCGTTCCCGAACGGGATGCGAAAAAGCTCCCCGTTTACGTATTGAAGGCGGAATTATAATTGATTTTATATAGATTTGTCGACAATGATGCATCGAGGTCGCGTAACCGCTTTTTTGAAACATGCGACTTCGGTTTCCGATACTTGATCATCAACAAATAATTATCAAAATTCAAATTAAAACAAACGGAAAATGAAGAAAATACAAACCGGATTATTGACAATTATCTTGTTTTTTTGCCTCGGATTACCGTCGAAAGCGGAAACCGGAGGCGATCGTGCGGAACAATTAAAATGGTTTACCGACGCCAAGTTCGGCTTATTCGTTCATTGGGGATTGTATTCGCAAACGGCGGGATATTGGCGGGGAGTACCGGCAAAAGGCGGAGAGCATTTCATGTTGTATGAACGCATCTTCCTTAAGGATTACGCCAAAATCGCCGACGATTTCAATCCCGTAAATTACGATGCCGAAAAATGGGTCAAATTGGCGAAATACGCGGGAATGAAATACGTTGTACTCACCACCAAGCATCACGAAGGTTTTGCCATGTATGATTCCAAGGTGAGTGATTATAACATTGTTGCCCGCACGCCGTTCAAGCGCGACCCGTTGAAAGAACTGGCCGAAGCCTGTAAAAAAGAAGGCATCAAATTGGGATTGTATTATTCGCTGGGTCGCGATTGGGAAGATCCCGACGTTCCCACCAAAAACTGTTGGCGCAGTAACATTTGGGATTATCCGAGAGAAGACCAAAAAGTGTTACAACGTTATCTCGACCGAAAAGTATACCCGCAGTTGAAAGAGTTGTTGACCAATTACGGCGACATTGCCATCATGTGGTTCGATACCGAAGAACTGATGTCGAAAGAACAATCCGAAGCCGTGGCAAAATACGTTCACGAACTGCAACCGAATTGCATCATCAACGACCGTGTGGGCAATGATTGCGGCGATTTTTCCACCGAAGAACAGGGTTTAACAACCGAAATCAATGCCAAACCTTGGGAATTGTGTTTGACCATGGGTGGAAGTTGGGGATATAACGTACACGACGTTAAGTACAAAACACCCGAAACCGTGATTCGTTATTTTACCGACGTGGTCAGCAAAGGCGGAAATACCCTGTTGAATTGCGCCCCATCGGGCAAAGGCGAGTTTTCTCCGCTCTCGTATCCCATTTTCGAAGCGTTTCACGTTTGGATGGAAGAAAACGGCGAAGCAGTGTACGGCGTTCGTCCGTGGAGAGAATTCGGCGAAGTCTACAAAGGCATTGTTTCAAAGGAAGTATTCGACAAGGACGCATATAATCGCTTGCCCAAGGATAACATTCCCGATTTCCGATTCTCGACAAAGGACAACAACGTGTACGTTTTCGTTCGCGGAATCAACGATCAAAAATATACGGTGACCTCGTTCAAACCGACCGATAAAGTCAAAAAGATCACTTTGTTGGGAAGCAACAAAAAAGTGAGTTGGAAACAAACCGTCGCGGGCTTGGAAGTGACGGTTCCCGCACCCGATCCCGACAATGTACCCGTTTATGTGTTGAAAGCCGAATTGAGCAAGTAACGTTCAGACGGGCGTAGTCGGGCAGGAGTTGACAATAATGAATACAAAATCAAATCATTGCCATTGACTAAAGTCAACGATTAATAGCCAAAATAACTCTCGATTTTAAAATAACCAAAAATTATCAATCAATCATGCACACACGGACATTGGGATTAGCCCTCGCATTGCTGATCGGTATCGGGTTGCCGATTCGTTCGCAAACCTCCGACGCGGAACGGACCAAATGGTTCACGGACGCCAAATTCGGATTGTTCATCCATTGGGGATTGTATTCGCAAACGGCCGGCGTTTGGAGAGGCCTGCCCGTGAGAGGAGGAGAGCATTTCATGTTGTTTGAGCGGATCCCTCTTAAAGAATACGCCAAAATTGCCGACGATTTCAATCCCGTCAACTTCGACGCCGAACGATGGGTCAAGTTGGCCAAATACGCGGGGATGAAATACATCGTGATCACATCCAAACATGAGGAAGGTTTTTCCATGTACGATTCCAAGGTGAGCGATTACAACATTGTCGCCCGTACGCCCTTCAAACGCGACCCGTTGAAAGAGTTGGCCGAAGCTTGCAAAAAAGAAGGCATCAAGCTGGGATTTTATTACATTTTGGGACGCGATTGGGAAGATCCCGACGTGCCCACTCCGAACGCTTGGCGCAGCAATATTTGGGATTACCCGAAAGAAAGCGAAAAAGTAGTTCAACGCTATCTGGATCGGAAAGTGTATCCGCAGTTGAAAGAATTGCTCACCGGTTACGGCGACGTTGCCGTCATCTGGTTCGATGTCCCCGAAATGGTAACTTCGGAACAATCCGAAGCGTTGGTGAAGTATGTTCGCTCGCTTCAACCGAATTGCCTCATCAACGACCGTGTGGGTAACGGCTTTGGCGACTTTGCTACCAGAGAAAAAGAGCCGGTGGCGGGAATCAATTCCGAGCCGTGGGAATTGTGCATGACCATGGGCCGCCATTGGGGATACAACGTGTACGATGTCGATTATAAAACGCCCGAAACACTGATTCGTTATTTTACCGATGTTGTCGGCAAAGGCGGAAACGTGTTATTGAACTGCGGTCCGACCGGCAAAGGTGAATTTTCGACGCTTTCCTATCCTTGCTTCGAGGGCTTTCACGTTTGGATGGAAGAGAACAGCGAAGCAATATACGGTACGAATCCGTGGAAATCGTTCGGCGAAAATTACAAAGGCGTTACGGCGGAAGAAACCTACACCGATGCCTCGGGAGGCAATCATATTCCCGATTTTCGATTTACCGCGAAGGACAACAACGTATATGTCATCGTTCGCGGAATTCCCGATCGAAATTATACGATCGTCTCCATCAAACCGACCGATCAAATTAAAAAAGTTTCCCTGTTGGGAAGCACCAAAAAAGTAAGTTGGAAACAAACCGCCGCAGGCTTGGAAGTGACCGTTCCCGAACGCGATCCGAACAAAATTCCCGTTTACGTGCTGAAAGCGGAACTCAAATAAGAAAACCATCAACATCCATAATTTAACCAATAAAACAAACACAAATTCTTAAATAAATTCAAAAATGAAAAAGATACAAACATTATTGCTGTCGGCGATCGTTCTTTTGTCCTTTCCCGTTTTGTCGGTTCAAGCGCAAAGCAGTGATCGTGCGGAACAATTAAAATGGTTTTCCGACGCCAAGTTCGGATTGTTCGTCCATTGGGGATTGTATTCCCAAGCGGCCGGCGTTTGGAGAGGAATACCCGCGCGGGGAGGAGAGCATTTTATGCTTTACGAACGCGTGGCGCTTAAAGATTACGCTAAAATCGCCGACGATTTCAATCCCGTGGAATACAATGCCGAACAATGGGTTAAAACGGCGAAACGCATGGGTATGAAATACATCGTATACACCACCAAACATCACGAAGGCTTTGCCATGTACGATTCGAAATGCAGCGATTACAACATTGTTACCCGCACGCCGTACAAACGCGACCCGTTGAAAGAACTGGCCGAAGCTTGCAAAAAAGAAGGCATCAAATTGGGCTTGTATTATTCGTTGGGTCGCGATTGGGAAGATCCCGATGTTCCCACCAAAAACTGTTGGCGCAGCAATATTTGGGATTTCCGCAGAGAAGACGAAAAAGTACTGCAACGTTATCTCGATCGGAAAGTATACCCGCAGCTGAAAGAATTGTTGACCAACTACGGCGAAATTGCCGTTTTGTGGTTCGATACCCCCGAACTGATCAGTAAAGAACAATCCGAAGCAGTGTTGAAATTTATTTATTCCCTGCAACCCGGTTGTTTGGTTAACGATCGCGTGGGCAACGATCTCGGCGATTTTTCCACCAAAGAACGTCAATTGGCGGACGACATCAATGCCAAACCTTGGGAATTGTGCCACACCATGGGTAACAATTGGGGATACAACAAATTCGACGTTTACTATAAAACGCCCGAACAATTGCTTCGTTATTTCACGGATGCCGCCAGCAAAGGAGGAAACTACCTGCTGAACGTCGGTCCCACCGATAAAGGCGATTTCCCGGTATTTACGGTTCCCATCGTCGAAGCGTTCCACACATGGATGGAAGAAAACGGCGAAGCGTTATACGGCGCTCGTCCTTGGAGAGTGTACGGCGAAAGTTTTCAAAACATTATTTCTACGGAAAAATTGAATACCGAATTTCATGATGCCATATACGACGGCACGCCCAAAGAAATTGTTCCCGATTTCCGTTTTACGACAAAAGGAAATAATTTGTATATCATTGCTCGGGCAATCAAACCGCAAAAGTACGTGGTTACTTCGGTGAAACCGACCGATAAAATCAAGAAAATATCGTTATTGGGCAGCAACGGAAAGGTGACATGGAAACAAACCGCCGCCGGATTGGAAGTAACCAGTCCCGAAATGAGTCCCGCGCGAGTGCCGATTTATGTATTGAAAGCCGAATTGAAATAATTCGATTTTTTTAATACATTTGCAGGGAGATCATAAAACGCACACCCATAAGCAATCAAGACATGAGTCATTCCCATATTTTTATCGGCAATTTTGCGGACAACCTCCGCAAATTGCCGATAGTTTATCTTTTTATACTTTTCGCGTTGATAGCGTTACCCGCATCGGCGCAGAAAAAAGTGTTGGATCATTCCGTATACGATACATGGAAGAGTTTAGGCAATATTTCGATCACCGATGACGGTAAGTTTGCGGTATGCGTCATCAAAGAACAGGAAGGTAACGATCAAGTCCTCATTCGACAATTGACTTCGAAAAAAGAATTAATTATTCCCCGCGGTTACAACTTTTCGATCATTCCGGGCGGGAAATACGTCGCGGCTTTGATCAAAGCGCCGTATGCCGATATTCGCGAAGCCAAAATCAAGAAAAAACCCGACGAAAAAATGCCGAAAGACACCTTGGCCGTTATTTCGTTGGATAACTTTTCCGTAACGAAATTTGCCGGTGTAAGCGGATTCAAAACGGGAAAAGATTTTTCCGAATACATCGCCTATACCTTGTCGGACACCGTAAAAGTGAAAGACAAAGCGAAAGGTAACCCGCAAACATTGATCGTTTATCGTCCGTCCACGGGCTTTAAAGATACGCTTCGATATGTCGTCGAGTACGCATTCAGCCGCAACGGAAAGACATTGGCTGCGGCGGCAATTGCGAAAGAAAAAGATTCCGCCGATTTCACGAAACTGTGGTATATCGATTTGAATAAATACGATAAGAAAATCGTTTCGAAGAAGCAAACGCAATACAAAAGCATCGCTTTGTCCGAATCCGGAAGTAAGCTGGCCTTTTTGGCTACTTCCGACAGCGCGAAAAAGGAAATCAAAGAATTTAACCTGTATTATTATGCGGCGGGCTCCGATTCGGCAATACTCACGGCCGACAAAACCAAAGAAGGAGTTCCCGAAAAGTGGGGAATAAGCGAGTTTAAAGCGCCCGAATTCAGCAAAAACGAAGAACGACTGTTTTTGGGTGTTGCTCCCGTGCGTAAACCGAAAGACACTTCCATTCCCGATTTCGAAAAAGCCGCATTGGATATTTGGCATTGGCAAGATCCGTTCGTCCAGCCGCAACAATTAATCAGTTTGAAAAAAGATCAGGAACAATCGTATCTTTCGATGATTGTTTTGAAAGAACCCGGTCGGTTATACCAACTGGAAACGGAAGAAATTCCCGACGTGCAGATATCGGACGAAAACAACGGCCGTTACGCGTTGGGACGTTCGTGGTTGAAATACCGTCTGCAATCGCAATGGGATTCGCATGCCCGCGAAACGCTCGATCTTTGGATTCTCGATTTAACGACGCATGATTGCAAGCAAATCAAAACCGGATTGCGGGCCGAATGTCATTTTTCGCCCAAAGGAAATTACCTGCTTTGGTACAACATCGGCGAAGCCAAATATTACGGATATTCCGTTAAAACGGGAAAAGAAATTTGCCTGACGAACAACATTCCCGTCAATCTTTGGAACGAAAAGAACGACATGCCCGAAGTGCCCAATTCGTACGGCGCTTCTTCATGGAACGAGGATGAAACCGTATTGGTGAACGATGCGTACGATCTTTGGAAATTGGATCCATCGGGAACGAAAGCTCCGGAAAACTTTACCAAAGGAGTCGGACGCAAAAACAAAGTCATGCTTCGTTATTTCCGAACCGATCCCGAAAGCAAATTCATCAAACCGAAAGATAAATTGATGTTTACAGCGTTGGACAGCGCCACAAAAGAACGCGGGTTCTACGAGATGAGCAACAAAGGCGTATTGAAACGCTTGGTGACGGATAAATACACATTCACGATTCCCGTAAAGGCGAAAAACCAAGAAGTATACCTGTACACGAAAAGCAATTTCAACACTTCGCCCGATCTGTATGTTACTTCCAACGCGTGGAAAACCGAAACCAAATTGTCCGACATTAATCCCCAAATGAAAGAATACAATTGGGGCACGGCCGAATTGGTCACATGGACGGCTTTCGATGGAAGAGTATCTACGGGTGTTCTGATGAAACCCGAAGATTTC
>JAVBNP010000125.1:0-18719 GCA_031551455.1 Bacteroidales bacterium
GAGCAAAGCCGATGCGTGGATGTTGCCAAAAACGGTGAAAATATTTTTTTCGGGGCCGATCGGAACATTTATTGTTTAAACGAGACGGGTGAAGTCCTTTGGAAACAAAAGGTGCTTGATCAATGTGCGGCAATTAAAGTTTCCGGTAACGGGAAAACGGTTCTTGCCGCTTTCGTCGACGGGATGGTTTGTTGGTACCGGGCGGAAGATGGTCGCAAATTGTTGACGCTTTACGTTCATCCGGATAATACCCGTTGGGCTTTGTGGACGGATGCCGGATATTACGATTGCGCGTTGGGCGCCGAAAGTTTAATCGGATGGCATTTAAATCAAGGTAAGGATCATGCGGCAAGTTTTTATCCCGTATCCCAGTTTCGAAACACTTTTTATCGTCCCGATATTATTGCCGGGACGATAACGGGAGAGGTTGAGAAAACATCGCAAACGGCAATTAATAATACAACCGATCCCGTGCCGACGGGTTTGGAGCAACCGGTGGATATTACTCAAGCGCTGCCTCCGGAAGTGACGATTTTGAGTCCGCCGCCCGACAGCGAAATAAATACGCAAAGCATAAAAATCGTTTACAACGTACGCTTGTCCGGAGATGAAGCGCCGCAATCGGTGAAAGTATTGGTTGACGGTCGCCCCGTGCAGTTGTTAACAAACGTTCGAAAAGGCCGAAACGAAGCGACGGTGGAAGTTCCTTCCCGGAATTGCGAGGTATCGTTGATTGCCAAAAACAGTTTCGGTCCGAGCGTACCGGTGGTTATCGGTTTAAAATGGAAAGGAAAATCCGACGCGGATCAATTGTTTAAACCCAAACTGTATGTTTTGGCCGTGGGTGTGAGCCAATATCAAAACAAAGAACTTGCGTTGCAATTTCCGGCCAAAGATGCCGCCGATTTTGCCGAATCGATGAAGCCGCAGAAAGGGTTGCTTTACGGAGAAGTCGTTGTAAAACTTTTAACGGATAAGCAGGCTACCAAGGAAAATATATTGGATGGTTTGGAGTGGCTGCAACGCGAAACGACGAGTAAGGATATGGCCATGTTGTTTCTTGCCGGTCACGGAATAAACGACAATACGGGTAATTTTTTCTATCTCCCGGTGAATGCGGATCTCGAACGGATACGTACCACTTGCGTGAATTACACCGACATTCAACAAACCGTATCGGCCGTTGCCGGAAAGATCATCGTATACGTGGATGCCTGTCATTCGGGAAACGTGATGGGAACCGGGCGACGTGCGGTGGTTGATCTCGTGGGGATGGTTAACGAATTGGCGGGTGCCGAGAGCGGAGCTGTCGTGTTTACCTCGTCCACCGGACGTCAATATTCGTTGGAGGATAATGCTTGGAACAACGGAGCGTTTACCAAAGCGTTGGTGGAAGGCATCAAAGGAAAAGCCGACTTATTCAACAATAGAAGCATTTCCGTCAAAACGTTGGATGCTTACATCACGCAACGAGTGAAAGAATTAACCAAAGGAAAACAAGCGCCTACAACCATCATTCCGAACAGCATGCCGGATTTTCCGATAGCCGTGACGCCGTAAAATCCCGCCGGTTTAACAAGGACTTACGTCGCAAATGTTGACGCAACGTCTCAATGATGCAATCGGATCGGCAGCTTTCGGCACGAATTCCTGCCCCACAAAGCCTTTATATCCCGTTGCAACCAGTGCTTTCATGATGGCGGGATAATACAGTTCCTGTGTTTCGTCGATTTCGTTGCGACCCGGATTGCCTCCCGTGTGGACGTGAGCAATATATTCGATGTTTTTGGTCAAATTTTCGATGATGTTGCCTTCCATGATTTGCATGTGGTAAATATCGTACAACAGCTTGAAATTATCGCTGCCCATGCGTTTGCACAATTCCACACCCCATGCGGTATGATCGCATTGATAATCCTTATGACCGATACTGTTCAATAATTCCATGACCAACACCACTTTGTGTTTCTCGGCTGTTTTGATGATGCGTTTCAGTCCTTTTTCGCAATTCGCCCAACCTTGTTCATCGGTTAAATTGCGGCGTTTTCCCGAGAAACAAATTAAATTGGGGAGTCCTGCTTTAGCCACCAACGGAATTACTTCCTCGTAACTTGCCACCAGTTTGTCGTGCAATGTCGGATCATTCCACCCGTTGTCGATTCCCAATCCCGCACCTTGCGCCATGGCACAGGTCAACCCGTGCTTTTGCACAACGGGCCAATCCTTCGGATCAAGCAACTCAATGGATTGAATACCGATTTCTTTACAATTTTTTGCAAACTCATCCAACGGATATTTGCCATAACACCAGTAACTTACCGAGTGTTTTACGTAACCTTTCAACGGAGCATCCGTTTGTTGCTTGCCGAAAGCCGATTGCGTCGACAATCCCAACAATGTTGCCGCTGCTCCGAATGATGCCGTTTTAACGGCCGATCTGCGAGACATCTTTTCCATGGCGATGAGATTTAAATGGTGAGCGATTTTTTCATATTAGTCAAAACGCACGTTGCAGACGTGCGTTTTGATTGATTTTTTATTTTGATTGATCGGTTATTGTCGATTTTTATCGTTAATTGTCAACTGCTTCCGAATCGTCTACCAAAATTCGTCCGCAATATTCGCATACGATTACTTTTTTTCGCGAACGTATATCCAATTGACGTTGAGGGGGTATATTCGCAAAGCATCCGCCGCAAGCATCACGTTGAACGGTTACGACGGCCAACCCGTTGCGAGCGTTTGAGCGAATACGTTTGTACGCATTGATCAAACGGGGTTCTATTTTAGCCTCGATGGCCGCAGCTTTTTTCATCAACTGATCTTCTTCTTTTTGCGTATCAGCGGTAAGATCGGTCAATTCGGACTGTTTGCCTTTCAAAGCGATTTGCCGTTCGTCAACCAATTGTTTGGCCGCATTGACGGCTTCCTGTTTTTCGGCATTTTGAGCAACAAATTCGCGAATACGCTTTTCGCACAATTCGATTTCGAGCGTTTGAAATTCGATTTCCTTTGCCAACGAGTCGAATTCACGATTGTTACGGACATTATTTTGTTGTTCCTGATATTTTTTGATCAGGTTTTGAGCATTGAGGATTTCATTTTTCTTGTTGGATACGGCAGTTTCCAATTGATGCATCTCATCTTGAAAATTTTTGATGCGGGTGTGTAAACCGGCGATTTCGTCTTCCAAATCCTGTACCTCAAGCGGTAACTCTCCCCGTAAAATATTGATCTTATCGATTTCGGAATGCACTTGTTGCAATTGGTATAATGCTTTCAATTTATCCTCGATCGATATATCCTGAACTTCCACGTTTTTATTTTTTTCTGCAACCATGTTTTATGAATAATTTATCGGATTGGTTTTTACTTTTGAAAAATGAACCGCAAAATTAGGGAATTTTTTCGTAAGTATTTCATGAAATATTTCTTTTGTAAATTGTTCGCTTTCGAAATGCCCGATGTCGGCAACCAATATATTCCGTTCGGCGTCGGCAAACTGGTGGTATTTGAAATCGGCCGTTACGAAAACATCGGCTTTGCCGCGAACGGCATTTCCCAATAACGAACTGCCGCTTCCTCCGCACAATGCGACTTTTCGTATGTCCTTATTTCGAAATTCGGTATGTCTCACGAAAGGAACCGAAAACGTATCCTTCAATTTTTGTATAAATCGTTGTTCGTCCAAAGCGTTGGGCAATATACCGATGACACCCAAACCGACTCGTTTGTCGGTATTTTGCAAAGCATAAATATCATACGCTGGTTCTTCGTACGGGTGACTGTCGAGCAATGCCGCAATAATTTGCCGACCGAGATGCGTCGGAAATATCGTTTCAAAACGCATTTCGGGTTCGGTGTGCAACGATCCGCGCTGTCCGACGAAAGGATCGGCGTTTTCCGAAGCGCGAAAAGTGCCTTTTCCCTCCACGCCGTAGCCGCACATGTCGTAATTGCCGATGTGCCCCGCTCCGGCGTGAAATACGGCTTCGCGAACTTGATTGAAATAATCGCGCGGAATGTATGTAACCAATTTTTGCAATCCCGAGCCTTGCGGCGAAAGAACTTCCACGTCAATCAAGTCCAGTTTGTCGGCCATGCGTCGGCTTACTCCGCCCGGCGCCACATCCATGTTGGTATGAGCGGCGTAAACGGCAATATTATTTTTAATGGCCATCGCAACGGCGCGTTGTGTATCGGTACTTTCCGTTAATCGCTTGATACCGGAGAGTATCAACGGATGATGGCTGATGATTATTTGAGTTTTTTGTTCAACGGCTTCCGCAACAACGGCTTCCGTAACGTCGATGGTCAACAGTGCTTTGTTGACGACCTGTTGCGGCGAACCGATCAACAATCCGCAATTATCCCACGATTCTTGATACGATAACGGCGCAAATTCTTCAATACAGGAACAAATGTCTTTAACGAGCATATTTTCGGTTGAATATATGTTGCGAATTTAAACATTTTATTTCCGTGAATTATCGATTTGAGACAATTAAAAATAAATTGTGGTTTTACACGCAACGTTTATGCCGACAGCGCATCTAACCATAAAACACACATAGTCTATGAAAAAATTAATTCCGTTATTAACGCTTATTTTTCTTACGGGAACGGCTTTTGTTTCGGATACCGACAAAATGTACACTCCCGTTTTTATGAGTCGTGAAACATTGGACAATTCGGTTTTGTATATCGCCGAAGGACGCGAAATGCAGCAAACCGGGAAGATATATTATCGCGCGCCATACATTTACGTGAATGAGCGTTACAAAGGAGTGCATGTTATCAACAATACCAACCCGGCTCGACCCGTTAACGAAGGGTTTATTCTCGCGCCCGGATGTATCGACATGGCGGTTAAAGATAATATACTATATCTTGACAATTCGGTGGATCTCGTAAGTTTCGATTTGGAAGAAAAATCGGTAACCAAACGTATCCGCAATGTTTTTCCGGAGCCGATACCGCCCGATGATTTTTATTTTTTCAAGTATATCGATCGTCCGAAAGGATATGTTATCGTCGAATGGAAAAGTTATAAATAATTCGGGTTATATGAAAAAAATATTATACGTTACTTTAATCATCGTCGGTGTAATATCGTGTGCCGCAGATTCCGATTCCGGAACCGGAGCATCCGAGGGCACAGGAGGTTCTATGGCTCGATTTGCGAGTAAAGGTGATGTTCTGTATACAGTATCCACCGATACGTTAAAAATATTCAACATTTCCGAGCCGGCAAATCCAAAATATTTTCCCGAAAGAGATTTGCGTGCAGGTTTTGATATCGAAACCGTCTTTCCCATGAACGATATGTTGTTTATCGGTTCGCGCAGCGGCATGTATGTTTACGATATAACGATACCGAAATTTCCCGTGATTTTATCCGAAGTTCGCCATATTCGAAGTTGCGATCCGGTGGTGGCACAAGGTAATTATGCTTACGTTACACTCAATACCAATTTCAACAGTTGCGGAAGCAGCACTAATAACGTGTTAGATATATACGATATAGGCGATCCTTTGAATCCTGTTTTGAAACAAACGGTACAATTAAACGGACCAATGGGTTTGGGAATCGACGGAAACAAATTATTTGTTTGCGACAAAGGTTTAAAAGTATTTAACGTGTCCGATCCGATAAATATCAGACAAATTGATGACTTGGCCGAAATCGACGAAGTAAATATCCGATCGTCTTACGATGTGATCCCTGTAAACGGTTTGTTGATTTTGATTGCGAAAGAAGGTCTTTATCAGTTTGATTATACGGGCGAAGATTTAAAGTTTATGAGCAAAATGGAAGTAAATCGATAGAAATCATGAGAAAATTTCTCTGCTTATGGCTGTTTGCGTGGACTTGTCTTTTCGTAACGGATGCGCAAATGCAAAACGGAAATGATGCAAGTAAGCACCCGTTGACGCAATCTAACTTGAATCATCAAAAAAAATACACGTTTGCGGTACAACCAATGCAAATGTTCAATTGGAGTTTACGACTCGACTTCGAAATGCGTTTGGGTGATGGTCCCGGTTGGTTACAATTTGGTCCGGCTGTTTACTACTCACCCGATGAAACTACCGAAAATCCTCGCTATTATTATGGCGATCGTGGAGATTATTATTATTCGGATGAATGGATTGATGTTAACATGCGTGAACCTTATTCGCATATGAAGGGAGTCGGGTTGGATGTGAATTACAAACGATATGTTAATCCCGCGCGTTCGATTTATTTTGCCGGCGGATTATCTTATACTTACTTTAAGATCAAATATTGGGGACGTAAATGGTATGATTATGTCGAAGACGGCCTCATGTATTATGAATACGGATTGATATACCGGAACCAACATATCAACAGGGTAGGCATCAATACGTATTTCGGTTATCAAATTCCCACGCGAAATGCTTTTCTTTTTGATATGTTTTTGGGGATTGCTTACCGATATAGTTTTTACGGACAAGAAAATCCGAAGTTCAATGAGACCATGATTTCGTACGGGCGCAGAGGATTTGTATTCATGACGGGTGTTAGGATCGGATTCGGACTCAAGTAAAGAAGCGTGGTTGGCGTTCCTAAAATCAGGAAAGATACTAAAGTCTACACATCAAAAAGAAGAACCGATTGTTATCAACAAAACCCGATGACCATGAATTTCCAACACATGGTCATCGGGTTTAAATAACATTGTCCAAAAAGTGCTTTACGGTTACAGTAAATCGCTTGCCAATTCGGCCAATTTGCTGCGTTCACCTTTCAGCAAATTGATATGCGTAAAAATGGGTTGATCTTTCATTTTATCGGTCAGGTACGACAACCCGTTCGATTGCGAATCGAGATAAGGCGAGTCGATTTGTTCGATGTCTCCCGTAAGCACGATTTTGGTTCCTTCGCCTGCACGGGTAATAATGGTTTTTACCTCGTGCGGCGTAAGATTTTGCGCTTCGTCTACGATAAAGAACGTTTCGGATAAGCTTCTTCCGCGAATATATGCCAATGCAGACAATACCAGTGTTTCATTTTTCTGCATTTCTTCTATTTTCCGGAATTCTTCGCTTGTTTGTTTCAGTCGTTGTTTAATAACGCCGAGATTGTCGAACAATGGCGTCATGTACGGCTCGATTTTGTCTTTGGCCGATCCGGGCAGAAATCCCAAATCGCGATTGGCCAACGGAACGATCGGACGTGCCAAATAGATTTGCGTGTACAGTTGATTTTGCGTCAAAGCCGCGGCTAACGCCAATAACGTTTTTCCCGTTCCCGCTTTTCCGGTGATGGCAACTAATTGTACTTCGGGACGCAGCAACGCATCCATGCAAAACGTTTGCTCTGCGTTCCGCGGTTCGATGCCGAAACAACGATGTTTATCCACGCGGACCATTCGTTCGCTGTTGCCGGAATGATACGCCAGTGCCGTGGATTGCCCGCTATCCAAAATAAAATACGCATTACCTTTAGGCAAGTCTTTTATTTTGAAATCTTTGACCGGAATGCCGTCGCGGTTTTCATACAGTTTGGCGATTAATTCGGACGTACAGGGAAGCGTTGCGGCTATTTTATATAATTCCTCGATGTTTTGTACCTTATCGCTCTTGTAGTCCTGTGCCAATAATCCCACCGATTTGGCTTTCATGCGCAAATTAATATCCTTGGAAACAAGAATTACCTGACGGTCGAGGTGTGCTTTTTTGACGTATTCGGTAATGGCCAAAATTCGATGATCTGGAGTTTCCTCGGGGAACGATCTTTTCAGCTCGGGAGAGAATGGTTTGCCGGTTTCGATACTTAATTTACCCATGTTTTTGCCCAACTTGATGCCGCCGTTGAACATTTCGTCGCCGGCGATTTTATCCAATTCGCGGGTGAACTCGCGGGCATTGAAATTAATTTGATCATTGCCCTTTTTCATTTTGTCCAACTCTTCCAACACAACAATCGGAATAATCAAATCATTGTCCTGAAAATTA
This sequence comes from Bacteroidales bacterium, assembly GCA_031551455.1. Lineage (GTDB taxonomy): Bacteria > Bacteroidota > Bacteroidia > Bacteroidales > UBA4181 > JAIRLS01. The sequence goes on from JAVBNP010000125.1 coordinate 7,984, forward strand.
TAAATACACATATAATCGTGCAGCACCACGTTGGTATCGAGCACAAAGATCTTGGAAACTTTTTTTGCCATTTTTGTTTATTTTTTTGAAGTTCAAATATACGCGAATTTATTCGGATGATCAATTTCGTCTGTAATCAAGCCTTGGGATGTAAAATTGATTGATCGACGATGACGTTTTGTACCGTTACGTTTAAACACATGTCAGCACCCAAAATCATCGGAAAGTTAACACCTTCGTGTCCCGCAGGAAAGCCGAATGCCACGGGATAATCGTATGCATCCGTATGTTCGGCAATAATTTCGTATGCCATTTTCCCGAAAGAAGGATCGCCCGTCTTCATTCCGTTCATCGAACCGACCAATAAACCTTTGAGGTTTTCCAATTGCCCGCCGATGTGCAAGTTGGTCATCATTCGGTCCAAATGATACAGATTTTCATTCACATCTTCGATAAACAAAATTCGATCGTCCGTTTGCCATTGGTACGGCGTTGCATTTAAACCGTATATAACCGACAGATTTCCGCCGACAAGAGGTGCCGTTACGCTTCCGTAACGATTAAGCGGAAACGACGGCAAGGTATATGCGGATATGTGTCCGAACAGCATATCGCGAAGATAATTCCACGATTGCGTTTGCTGGTCGGTTATCTCGGAAGCAATATCTATGGGCATGGGACCGTGAATACATTGCCAATGCATGCGGTTGACCACATAAGATGCCAATGCGGTGACATCGCTGTATCCGATCAACCATTTGGGATCGAATCCCGAAGAATGAAGCTTGAGATCGGGTAACAATCTCATGCTTCCATACCCGCCGCGGGCACAAAAAACGGCTTTAATTTCGGGATTGCACATCATGGCTACCAAGTCATCCAAACGTTGCCGGTCGTTACCGGCAAATACTCGTTCCTGCAATTGCAAACCATGTCCGAATACCACCCGTAGCCCCCACGATTGCAATATCGGTACGACGGGCTCCCACTGTTGAGGTTTGATATGGTATGCCGGCGCCGTGATGCCGACAGTATCGCCGGATTGAAGAAACGGAGGTGTAATCATTTGCAATGAATCTGTTGCATCAAATGTACAAAAATATGGCATCAAATCGAATAATACAATACGGAAAAATGGTCGAATCGGGAAAAATACGAAATTCCATACGAAATGCATGTTTATGGTTTATTGCATATTCATTCGGGAATATTACCTTTGCGCCTTCATTTTTCGAACGATACCAAATTCATGCCATATCGTTTTTCATCACGTTTAAAACAAATTAATGACCACATTCGAAGATTTAAATATTTCGCCCTCCATTCTCAAAGCATTGTACGAATTGGGGTTTGAACAACCGATGCCCGTACAGGAAAAAGTAATTCCGCTTCTTCTCGAAAATTCGACGGATATTGTTGCTCTGGCCCAAACGGGTACGGGCAAAACGGCCGCTTTCGGCGTTCCGGTGATCCAACAAACGGAACTTGATCAAAGATATCCGCAGACATTAATATTGGCGCCTACGCGGGAACTTTGCGTGCAAATAGCCGACGATTTGATGGATTATGCCAAATACGTGGATAATTTGCGTATTCTTGCCGTATATGGTGGAGCAAGTATCGAGCGGCAAATCGATGCGTTAAAAAAAGGCGTGCACATCATTACGGCGACTCCCGGACGTTTGTGTGATTTGATTAATCGGAAAGCCGTCAAGTTGGATCGAATTAAAAAAGTAATCCTCGACGAGGCCGACGAAATGCTTAATATGGGTTTCGTGGACAGCATCAACGAAATATTGGCGAAAGTACCCGAAGAACGTAATACGTTGTTGTTTTCGGCGACCATGCCCAAAGAAATAAGCGTTATTGCTCAAAATTACATGAAAAATCCCGTGGAGATTACCATCGGGAAAAAGAATACGGGGGCCGAACATGTCAAACACATTTGCTACACGGTACATGCGCGAGACAAATACCAAACCTTGAAACGTATCGCCGATTACAATCCGGGTATTTACGGTATCGTGTTTTGCCGTACGCGCAAAGAGACACAGGAAATCGCCGACAAGCTCATCAGCGACGGATATGATGCAGATGCATTGCACGGCGATTTGTCGCAGGCGCAACGCGATTACGTGATGCAGAAATTCCGCAATAAAAACCTGCAATTATTGGTAGCCACCGATGTTGCCGCTCGCGGTTTGGATGTCGATAATTTGACACATGTCATTAATTATAATCTTCCCGATGATGCCGAAGTATATACTCATCGCAGCGGACGAACGGGGCGGGCGGGTAAACCGGGAATTTCCGTGGCCATCATCAATTTGAAGGAAAAACATTTGATTCGCCGTATCGAAAAAATCATTAATAAGAATTTCGAGCAGGTTGATGTGCCAACTGGACGGAAAATTTGCGAAAAACAATTGTTTCATTTGATCGATAAGGTGGAAAAAGTGGAAATCGATCATGCGCAAATCGAATCGTACCTGCCGGCCATTTACAGAAAATTGGAATGGATCGATAAACAGGAACTGATACAACGTTTTGTTTCGCTCGAATTCAATCGTTTTCTGAGTTATTACAAGGGCGCTACCGATATTGTCAGTCAAACGGGGCGGGATGACAACCCGCAAGACCGAGATCGAAAACCGGAAAGATCGGGATTGAAATCGAAGTATACACGTTTATACGTTAACGTGGGGCGGATGGATAAGCTGGTTCCTCCGAATTTAATTGAGATGGTGAACGAGGTGATGCCCGGAACGTACGTTCCGATAGGCAGAATTGAAATGTTTGATACATTTTCGTATTTTGAGGCGGGAAGTCAATATGCAACGCAAATTGTCGGCGAATTAAAACAAATGGCTTATCGCGGTCGGCCGTTGAATGCCTATATCGTGGAAGAGAACGTAAAAGACAATCCGGATCGGGATATGCCGAAACGAAAGAAGTCAAAAGGAGATAAATCGGAAAGGGATTTTAAAAAACCGCGAAATAAAGACAGGAAAGGAAGAAAAAATACTCGCTGATCGAAATATTATTGACTTATCTTATTTGTCCGATAATTTAAAATTCGGCGAATGATCAACGTTGCTTTTGTGAAGCGCGCGGTCCATAATGTAGAATTCGAGACGAACGGTATCCAGTGATGCTATCGGGTTAAATAACATAACTTCTATTTCTCCTTTTAATACTTTATTTTGAGCGTCATCTTTATTCATTCGATAGTCATACGGTATTCTATACGGTTGGATGGTGGTTCCATTTCCATTGATGAAAGTGTAGTCTTTGTATGTCCCATCAGTGAGTTTTTCTTGCCAAATAACATATACTCGACTGAGTGTGTCGGTCGTTGTTGTATCACGTACGCCGAGATCGCCGTTGCCATCCGTAAAAGAGAATGTTAAAAAAGTTACATCAACAATCCCCAACGCGGTATTCTTTTGACCAGAGGTCAATTTTTTAAATCGAATTTCGGGAATATCCGAATAAGAGTTGATTTTTTTGCAACTCCACATCCCCCATCCGATGCATATAATGCCGAGAATCGAAAAAACGGTTTTCATGTTACTTATTTTTAGCCCGCAACATTTGTACCACAAATATACGGAAAATTTTGATTTTGTTAATTCGTCGGGTTTGACTTACTTTTGCATTCTCCGAATGGGCATGCAAATTATATGCATCATGCGGTATTTTCAATGACTCACAGGTAAATCATCAATTGAAAATTATTCATGTTGTTGTCGTCTTTTCTTTCACTTCGTATCACCGATATAATAGATATCATGTTTGTGGCTTATCTGTTATATCAATTGTACATGCTTACGAAAGAAACGGTGGCCGTGAATATTTTCATAGCCATTTTCGGTATCTTCCTTTTTTGGCTGTTGGTAAAGGCCTTGAACATGCAGCTCACGGGAGCCATTCTGCAACAGGTATTCAGCGTCGGCGCCATTGCATTGGTGGTATTGTTTCAACCCGAAATTCGTCGTTTTTTGGTTAATCTCGGCACCAAATATCGAACGCGGCATAAGTGGCGTCTTGAACGTTTTTTTTCTTCCGATTCCGATTTGATTCCCAACATAAAAATTAAATCAATCGCCGGAGCATGCATTCGCATGAGTGAATCGAAAACGGGAGCTTTGATTGTAGTTACGCGTACCACATCACTTAAAGCCTATGCCGAAACAGGCGATGTCATCGATGCCAATACATCGAGTCGACTGTTGGAGAATATTTTTTTCAAAAACAGTCCATTGCATGATGGTGCGGTGATTATCGAAAAAGATCGCATTCATGCCGCGCGTTGTATTCTGCCCGTTTCGGAAAGCAGAAATCTGCCGGCCAACTTGGGATTACGTCATCGTGCCGCATTGGGTGTTACCGAAAATACGGATGCATTGGCAATTGTTGTATCCGAAGAAACCGGTAATATTTCCATTGCCGATCACGGTATTGTATACGAGAATCTTTCAAAAAACGAATTGATTCAAAATTTGGAAAAGTTGCTGGCGGTTGATTGATATGGATATAGTGTTGACACTCGATAATTTCGAAAAGCAAATAGCTTCGACGACCGTACTCTGTTAAGCTGTATTCTGCAATGATAAGATTATTTCATTTTATACGTGAAGTGGGTATCTTTGCAGAGGAATTTTGAACGTCCCTTTATAAGAAGATTTGAATTCTTGTAATTCAATGTTTTGACTTTTTAAAATAATGTTGAAAATGCATAAAAAAGAAGAACTCAGACAACAAATTCTTAAATTAACCAAAGAATATTATCAAGAAACACACGGACAAACCAAAGAATTTGTTGCCGGGGGAAATTTTATTAACTATGGAGGAAGATATTTTGATGAAAAAGAATTAATAAATTTGGTTGATTCGTCTCTTGATTTTTGGCTAACTGCGGGAACATGGGCCCAAAAGTTTGAAGTTTCGTTTGCTAAATGGCTGGGAATAAAATATTGTTCACTGGTAAATTCCGGTTCGTCAGCTAATTTGCTTGCTTTTATGGCTCTAACGGCAAAAGAATTAGGCAATAAACGAATTAATAAAGGGGACGAAGTTATTACGGTTGCCTGTTCTTTTCCGACAACTGTTACGCCATGTATTCAACATGGTGCTATACCTGTCTTTGTGGATGTTACCATACCCGAATATAATATTGATGTAACAAAATTAGAGGAAGCGTTATCTCCAAAGACAAAAGCCGTAATGGTTGCCCATACGTTGGGCAATCCGTTTGATTTAAAGCAAGTAAAAGCTTTCTGTGACGAGCATGGCCTTTGGTTAATAGAAGATAATTGCGATGCATTAGGTTCTGAGTATGTTATTGATGGAATCAAAAAGAAAACGGGAACGATAGGGCATATCGGAACAAGCAGCTTTTACCCGCCTCATCATATGACAATGGGAGAAGGCGGTGCAGTGTATACGAATGATCCGTTATTGCATAAATTAATTAATTCTTTCAGGGATTGGGGACGTGATTGCTGGTGTATAGGAGGGAAAGATGATACTTGCAAACATCGCTTTAGTAAGCAATTCGGTGAACTACCTGTGGGATACGATCATAAATATGTTTATTCGCATTTTGGTTACAATTTAAAAGTAACCGATATGCAAGCTGCAATTGGTTGCGCACAATTGGAAAAATTGGACGATATCGTTGCCACACGGCGTAAGAATTTTGATGTATTACGGAAGGGCTTGGAGGGTGTGCCCGGTTTAATTTTGCCTGAACCACAGAAAAATTCTAATCCGAGTTGGTTCGGCTTTTTGATATCAGTTAAGGACGATGTAGGATTTTCGAGAAATGATTTATCCAAATACTTAGAAAGTAAAAAGATACAAACCAGAAATTTGTTTGCAGGCAATTTAATTAAGCATCCGGCATTTGATGAAATGCGAGCTACAGGCGAGGGTTACCGTGTTGTTGGAGATTTGAAAAATACGGATTTTGTTATGAATAATACCTTGTGGATTGGTGTTTATCCGGGAATGACTCGGGAAATGTTGCAATATATGATTGACACTATTAAAGAGTTCGTATCTATAGATCTCCATCATTAATTTTAAACAATATTCGGATGAAAACAGTGATTCTTGCAGGTGGATTGGGAACCCGATTAAGCGAAGAAACAAAACAGATACCGAAACCGATGGTGCGCATTGGCGATAAGCCGATTATATGGCACATAATGAAAGGGTATTCGCAATATGGCTATAACGATTTTATCATTTGTCTGGGATACAAAGGATATGCTTTGAAAGAATGGTTTGCCAATTATTTTCTCCATAATAACGATATTACAATAGATGTCCGTAATAATAAAATAGAGATACATGAAGATGTAAACGAACCTTGGAAGGTAACACTTGTAGAGACGGGATTACATTCACAGACAGGGAGTCGGATCAAGCAAGTACAAAAATACATAGGAAATGAGCGATTCATGCTCACTTATGGTGACGGCGTATCGGATGTAAATATTAACGATCTTATATCTCATCATCAAGAGAGTGGAAAGATGTTAACAGTAACGGCTTATAAACCTAAAGGTAAATTCGGCTCATTAAATATTGACTCTACCGACAGTGTTTACAGTTTTACTGAAAAACCCGCGGGAGACGGGATGTGGATCAATGCCGGTTTTTTTGTTTGCGAACCCGAATTGTTCGAATATTTGTCAATAGACAGTAGTTGCATTTTTGAGAAAGAGCCGATGGAAAAAATAGCCGGTGATGGGAAAATGCAGGCTTTTAGACATTCCGGATTTTGGCGGCCAATGGATACTTTAAGAGATAATTTGGAGCTAAATGAAATGTGGAATCAAGGGAATGCTCCTTGGAAGATTTGGTAATTATGACTTCAAGTATTAATATTTTTAATAATTTCTATCAAGGAAAAAAAGTCTTGATTACCGGACATACCGGATTCAAAGGATCATGGTTGGCTATTTGGTTACATCGATTAGGAGCGGAAGTGATAGGTGTTGCATTAGATGCTTATACAGAGAAAGATAGTTATGTTTTATCGGGCATCGGGAATAAAATTATTGACCTTCGTGGTGACATACGTGATGGAGATTTAATGAAAAATATTTTTTTCCAATATCGTCCCGAAATAGTATTCCATTTAGCAGCGCAGCCTTTGGTCAGGTTAAGTTATGATATTCCGGTGGATACCTATCAGACCAATGTGATGGGTACCATTAATATTTTGGAAGCCATCCGGGCAACCGATAGCGTTAAGGTTGGTGTGATGATCACCACTGATAAATGTTATGAAAATAAAGAGCAGATATGGGGGTATCGTGAAAATGAACCGATGGGAGGTTATGATCCTTATTCTTCCAGTAAAGGTGCAACCGAAATTGCGATTGCATCTTGGCGAAGATCGTATTTTAATCCGGCAGAATATGCAAAACATGGGAAATCTATAGCAAGCGTCCGAGCAGGAAATGTAATTGGTGGAGGAGATTGGTCTTTAGATCGGATTATACCCGATTGTATCAGAGCGTTAGAGGCCAATAAACCGATTGAAATCAGAAATCCTAATGCTATCCGTCCGTGGCAACATGTCTTGGAACCTTTAAGCGGATATTTACTCCTTGCCCAAAAGATGTGGAATGATCCGACAAAATATTGTGAAGCATGGAATTTTGGACCTAAAGCCGAATCAATAGCTACAGTTTGGGATGTTGCTTCAAAAGTAATTGATTTATACGGAACGGGCAGCCTTGTTAATGCATCAGATACAAATGCCGTTCATGAAGCAAATCTGTTAATGCTGGATATTTCGAAGGCATTTTTTGTTTTAGGATGGGAGCCTAAATGGGACATTTCTTCTACAATTCTCCATACAATAGAATGGTATACCCGGTATCGGTCCGAAAACGTGTATGATGTTTGTACAGAACAAATCATTAAATATAGTGACAAATTGTAACAATAACAATGTTGGATTCCGGAAAAATGCACCCGAATAAAATCATAAATGAAGATATTAAGCACATTGTTGCAGCAGATATAAATTGGAAAAGTTTTGAAGGAAAAACAATTCTGGTAACAGGTGCTAATGGATTTCTACCGGCATATATGGTAGACGTTTTGTTGTATCTTGTCCGAACAAGTATCGTTAAGCATCTTAAAGTTATTGCATTAGTAAGGAATAAAGAAAAAGCAGAAAAACGTTTCTCTCATTTATTGAATGATGAACGATTACAGTTTATCATTCAGGATGTTTGTGACCCATTGTATATAGAAGAGCCTGTTCACTTCATTATTCATGCAGCAAGTCAAGCCAGTCCGAAATATTATGGTATTGACCCTGTTGGCACATTAAAGGCAAATGTAGTAGGAACGCTTAATTTGTGTGAGTTAGCAAAAAAAAATCCGATTGAATCCTTTTTATACTTTAGCTCGGGTGAAGTATATGGTAAAGTAGGTGAAAATGTGGTTGGGGTTTCTGAAACAGACTACGGATATCTTGACCCGATGGATGTCCGTTCATGCTACGGTGAGTCAAAACGAATGGGCGAAACTATTTGTATCTCTTATATGCATCAATATGGAGTCCCTGTTAGAATTATACGCCCGGCACATACGTATGGCCCCGGAATGGATTTAAACGATGGGAGAGTTTTTGCTGATTTTGTTCGGGACATCGTTCACGGGAAAAACATTGTAATGAATAGTGATGGCTCCGGTTCACGTGCCTTTTGCTATTTAAGTGATGCAACAGTGGCATTTTTCACTGTTTTATTAAATGGAAAAATTGGCGAAGCATACAACATGGCAAATCCATCATGTGAAATAACCATTTTGGAATTAGCCGAAAAATTGGTAGCCATGTTTCCTGATAAAAGATTGAAAGTGGAACGTAAAGAGCGTGTGGCATCAGGTTATCTGGCAAGTAAAAATGTGCGTAATTCGTTTGATATTAGAAAAATAAAATCATTGCAATGGAATCCGTCTACAAATATTGATGAGGGATTCTATAAAACCATATTAAGTTATGAACAACAATAAATTATCAATACAAAAAGAAGAATATTTAACTGGACAAATAGCTAAGAATGACTATTTAGAAAAGATATACGGACAACATGCATATCTTTTTGATTGTTCGGAATTCATGAAAGGTACTAATATCTCAAAAATAGAAATAGAAGATGATTCTGTTATTTTTACTTGTAGGGATTCCCAAATCAAATTATTTTGTGCAAAAGGAGAAAAACGGTCGGTACCATTTCTTTTTACACAATCAAAAACATATAGACTTAATTAACCGGTTTGTAATATGAACACAGTGAAATATAATGCAAAAATTGTAGATTGCACTATTCGGGATGGCGGACATCTTAATAAATGGAAGTTCGATCCGTTATGTGTAAAAGCATCATATTTTGCATCTATAAAGAGTGGAGTTGATTATTTCGAAATAGGTTATCGAATGCCCGATACGGCTCAAGGATTTGGCATGTTTGCATACTGTAGAGATCAGGATTTGATTGATTTGATAGGTCCTGCGGAGCAGGGGAATATTTTAGTAATGATTGATGCGGGAAAATCAGACGATACATTGTTCACCGAATGTATTCCCGAAAAAACCATTGTTACGGGAGTACGTGTTGCAGCTTATCCTTATGAATTGCCAAAAGCATTCAACATTATTGAAAATTTGCATAAAAAGGGCTACAAAGTTTTCTTGAATCTGATGGCCTCTTCAAACTTGGAAGAGCATCAACTTACCCTGTTGAGAGATTGGAAAAACAAACACATCATAGAAACCGTTAGTTTTGCCGATAGTTTTGGCTCTTTCATTTTGACGGATATTACTTTTCAAATCAATCGTCTTAAAAGCTTAGGATTTGATTCTATAGGACTTCACAGCCATAACAATTTGCAGATGGCTTTTGCCAATACGCTTCAAGCCATTCAAGATGGAGCTCGTTATGTCGATGCTTCCATTTATGGGATGGGGCGCGGATCGGGAAATTTACCTTTAGAGGTTCTAATCGGTTTTTTGGAGAAGCAAAAGCATGGAAAATATAATCCGGTTCCGCTTTTGGATGTTATTGAACATTATTACGTCGAATTATTCCGGCAATATAATTGGGGGTATCAAATCAAATCCTTACTTGGTGGATTAAGTGATATTCATCCATATTATGTGGATGAGATTTACAACCGTAAAAATTATACACTCGAAGAGATTTGGAATGCATTACACATCATAAAAGAGAAATGCCCTATTTCATATTCTTCCGATAATTTGCAGACTGTGTTGGATGACCGTTTTTATAAACCATTAGATGCGGAATCGGTGAAAAAATCGTTTGAGAAAATCAGCGATCAATTGACTGTGATTCCGGCATCTGATGCTTTTACTGCAGATAAATTTGATCTTACCAATGCGTGGCCGAAACGGAAAATTTTAATCATCGGTAACGGGGATTCCATTGTCAAATATCAAAAGGAAATATCGGATTTTATTAAAAACGAAAATTGCATTACGATTGGGCTTAATTACTTACAAAACACGTATACGCCTAATTACCACATTTTTGTAAATAAAAAACGATTTCAAAAATATGTAAATTCTGTTTCTTTGGAATCAGAACTTATTTTACCGTCTTTTTTTGGAAAAGAATCAGTCCGATTATTATGGAATAAACCGGTACATTATGTGGATATTAAAACAATTGAAGATGAGAATC
>JAVBNP010000275.1:0-16541 GCA_031551455.1 Bacteroidales bacterium
CAAATCGCGGAACCGAAAACGAAGAATCGTAAATTCCGAAGTCGATAAATTCGAAAAACTATTGCAAAAAGGTGTACCGCAAAACACCGAAATATGCCTATCTTTGTCGGTTCCGATACGAAACGTTGCGATAAAATCGTCGAAAATATTTTTTTGTCGATATAATTTTGTTTATATACGTTTTTGTTTTCGATTGTTATATAGAATATATTCCCGATTTCAAAATCACTCATATGTCTTGTTTCAAATTTTTTAGGACATCCTTTTTTCTGTTTTTTGTTTCGGTGTCGACCGTCTCTTATGCGGGAGATTTCGACCCGCAAACGTCGATTCCCGTCGATACGGCCGTAAAAAAAGGTCGTTTGGATAACGGATTAACCTATTACGTACGTCGCAATGCCAAACCGGAAAAACGTATCGAACTTCGCTTGGCGGTCAAAGCGGGATCTGTGTGCGAAACCGACCGACAAAAAGGATTGGCGCATTTCGTGGAACACATGTGTTTCAACGGAACCAAGAATTTTAAAGAAAACGAATTGATCAATATTCTCGAAGAAATGGGCGTCAAATTCGGCGCCGACGTGAATGCATACACTTCCTTCGACGAAACGGTGTATACGCTGCAAGTACCTTCCGATCGTTCGGACTTGATCGAAAAAGCTTTTCAAATACTCGAAGATTGGGCGCATCAAGTTACGTTTGCCGACAAAGATATTGACGAAGAACGCGGCGTGATTGTCGAAGAGTGGCGATTGGGGCTCGGCGCCGAAGATCGCATGCGAAAAAAATATCTGCCGGTGATGTTGAAAGGATCGCGCTATGCCGAGCGTTTGCCCATCGGCGAGATGGACATCATTAAAAAAGTTCCGTATAATGAATTACGTAAGTTTTATAAAGATTGGTATCGTCCAAATCTGATGGCGATCGTCGTTGTGGGCGATATGCCCGTCAAAGAGGCCGAAAATAAAATAAAACAACATTTTGCGACCATTAAAAATCCCGCAAACGCGCCCGAAAGAATTCAATACGACATACCGAATAATATCGACCCGCTGATTGCCGTCGTTACCGATAAAGAAGCTGTTGAAAGTGCGGTGCAAATGTTTGTGAAACACCCCAAAGCAGCGGAAAAAACGGCGGGAGATTATCGCGACATATTAATGCGCATGCTTTACAACGGCATGATCAACAAGCGTTTTGATGAGCTTTTGCAGGATCCGGACGCTCCGTTTTTGTATGCCGGCTCCGATTATTCCCGTTTTATCGGCTCCACGGACGTTTATTCGTTGTATGCCGCGGCAAAAGAAAACATGATTGAAAAATCGCTCGAAACCGTGTTGATCGAAAACGAACGCGTGAAAAGGTTTGGTTTTACGCAAACCGAATTGGATCGCGAAAAGTTGGCCGTGTTAACTCAATACGAACGAGCAGCCAAAGAAGCCGATAAAACCAATTCGAGCGGATTGGCGGACGAATATGTTCGTAATTTTACGGACGAAGAACCGATTCCCGGCATTGTCACCGAAAATGCTTATGCGCAGCAATTCGTTCCCGGCATTACGTTGGAAGATGTAAATCAATTGGCGCGCCAATGGCTTACGGACGAAAATATTTGCGTTGTCGTTACGGCTCCCGAAAAACCGGAGATCAAAGTACCTTCGGAAGTCGATGTGATTCGATTATTGCAAACAGTCAAACAGGCGGAGATCACCGAATATTCGGATCGGGTGATCGACGAACCGTTGCTGGCCGCCAAACCGGAAGGCAGTCGTGTTTTCCGCCGTAAAGACAATCCCGACTTCGGGTATACGGAATTGACTTTTATGAACGGCACGCAAATCGTATTGAAATCGACCGATTTCAAAAACGATCAAATCTTATTCTCCGGATACAGTCCCGGGGGCACTTCACTTTATTTGGACGAAGATTACATGTCGGCGGCGTGGGCGTCAACCATTGTTTCGATGAGCGGCGTGGGTGATTTTGACCGAATTTCGCTGGATAAAAAATTGACCGGAAATACGGCACGGGTGTCGCCGTACATCGGCGAAATATACGAAGGCGTCAACGGTTCGACCGCACCCAAGGATTTGGAAACCATGTTGCAACTCAACTATATGTATTTCACAAACGTGCGTCGTGACGAAAAGGCTTTCAATACGTTTATTTCCCAAATCAAGAACCAAGTGGCGAACATGAGGAGCAATCCGTTGTACGCATACATGGATACGCTTTATAAGGTGGTTACGAGTAACAATCCGCGTACGATTACCATTCCCACGGAACGACAAATCGATCGAATCAAGCTGGATAACGCTTTATATATATTCAATGACCGTTTTGCCGATGCCGGCGATTTTAAGTTTTTCATGATCGGCAATTTCAACGTCGATTCGGTTACGCCGTTGCTCGAAAGATATTTGGGCGGACTTCCGTCGAAAAAACGGGTGGAAACATGGCGCGACGTAACTCCGAAATTTCCCGCGGGGATCACCGAATTGGATTTCGCACGAAATTCCGAGGAACAAAGTCGGGTGAATATTTTCATGAAGGGTCCGTTTGTCAAAGATTATAAAGAACGCTTGTTTTTGGCGGTCACGGCGGATATTTTGAATATTCGATTGCGGGAGTCGATGCGCGAAGAACAGGGCGGCGTGTACGGCGTTCAACTGTCGGAAAATGTCGGCCTTTATCCCGAACCGCATTATTCGTTGGATTTTACGTGGGGATGTTCGCCCGATAATGTAAACAAATTGGTTGCTACTGTTTTCGACGAAGCAAAAAAGCTTAAAACAACCGGACCGACCGAAATCGATTTGAATAAGGTGAAAGAAACATTGATCCGCGAACGCGAAACCATGATGAAAGAAAATTCGTACTGGCAACAGATTTTGCTAAATGTATATCGGCATGGCGACAAACTCATGACGCTTGAAGAATACAAAAAAATGATCAATTCTGTCAAAGCGAAAGATATTCGCAAAACGGCTCAAAAATACATCAACGAAAAGAATTACGTTATCGGAGAATTAATGCCGGCAAAAGAGACGATCGGGAATTGATGTTTAAACGAGATGTGGAACGTTGAGTTTTAATTATCTGTATATTAACAATTAAATAAAAACGAAAAATGCGAAAAAATCGCTTTACTTGGCTATTGATATTGTTTGCTTGTATTTGGGGATGTTCTCCGAAACCGAAACCGGTTGCGGAATCTCCGCGTATCGTCAACATTATCAACTTTGTTCGTTTGATGGAACCTCGTACTAAAATTATAACGGAAGACATTATGTACGAAACCGTCGTTCAACAAGTGAAATTATTGAAACAATATCGGTTGCCCGGGACATTTTTGTTGCAGTACGATGCATTGATTACGCCCCGCTACCAATCGTTTCTGAAAAACGAAATTTCTTCGGGTATTGAAGTCGGTGCATGGTGGGAAATCACGCAACCTCATACGGAAGCTGCCGGGTTGGAATGGCGCGGTCGTTATCCTTGGGATTGGCATGCCAATGTGGGTTTTGCCACGGGATATACGCCCGAAGAACGCGAAAAATTGGTTGATGTTTACATGGAGAAATTTAAATCCGTTTTCGGAAAATATCCCGCCTCTGTCGGCTCATGGTTTATTGACGCTCATACGTTAGGCTACATGTATGATAAGTACGGGATAACCGCATCGTGCAATTGTAAAGATCAACTCGGAACCGACGGATATACGCTTTGGGGCGGATATTGGAATCAAGCCTATTACCCCTCTCGAAAAAACGCATACATGCCGGCACAAACCGAAGCGGGACAAATTCCCGTTCCCGTTTTCCGCATGTTGGGCAGCGATCCCATTTATCAATACGATTGCGGCGGACCGGGAGCCGAATCGCAATGCGTAATTACATTGGAACCTATTTGTCGCGAAGGCGGAGGAAATCCGCGTTGGGTAAAATGGTTTTTCGAATCGATGTTCGACGAACCGGCACTTACATTTAATTATGTGCAGGCAGGACAAGAAAATTCTTTCACTTGGGATTTAAATAACTTTTATTGGCCCGAAATGAAAAAGGGATTGGAGATGCAATTTCCGCTGTTGGATTCCTTGCGAAAACAAAATAAAATACGCGTGGAAACATTGGAAACATCCGGAAAATGGTTTAAAGATCACTTTTCCGTGACCCCTGCCACGTCGCTTTCCGCACTTACCGACCATCGTAATGAAGGACGGAAAACGGTATGGTTCAATAGTCGATATTATCGAACCAATTTGTTCTGGGAAGGTACATCATTCCGTTTTCGCGACATTCATTTGTTCGACGAGCGTTACGAATCCGACTATTTGACCAAAGCGGGTACTTCCACGAAATGTGTTTACATGACGTTACCGCTTGTGGACGGTTTTTTATGGAGTACCGTCGATGAATATGCGGGATTACGGATTGTCGGCATCGATGCGACAGGGACTTCAAAGGAATTGTCGTTCGGTGCACCCGTTGTCACCGAAATGCCGAATGAAACGTTGCGGGTGGAATGCGGTACCGATTCCGGAGAAAAATTCACGATGACGTTTTACGAAACGGGGTTTGAAATTGTCGGCCCCAAAGGATTTCCTTGGAAAATGGAATTGAAAGCGGCCGTCGGTGCGGAACTTCCCTTCCAATCGATCGACGACAAACAAATCAAAGCCGAGTTCAAAGGGTTTGCATATACGGCGGAATGCAAAGAAGGAACCATGGAAAAAACGGAAGGATGTGTTTTCGGGATAATACCTTCCGATAATAAAATTGCAATGGATTGCGGTAAGCGATAATTGTGATTTTACAGAAAAAACAAAACACCCGTAACGGTAAGCGGAATTGTCAAATTGTCCGTGCCTCGCGGAGATAATAATTCCGCAACGGTAGCGGCAGATGCAGCAAATACGGATAGTTCCAAAATATGTTTGCAATGCGATGTCGTCAAATAGATTATACATATCAGAAGGGACAACGATAAAAACGTCAAAGATCCCGCGATGGTTTTTCCGTTGAGAACGGATTTTGATGAAACCCGTTTGCCGACAATACCGGCAAACGGATCGGCTATGGCTAAGATAAGAATAGGCAGTACATATAACGTATTGTCTTTTAAAGTTACGGAAATATAATAAGTGACACCGATAGCCAAAGCAAGAAGATAGCTTCCGCCGGATCTTCTTTCGACACCATCAATTGATCGGAGTAATCGTTTTCGATTGGTAATAAATAGGATAATGCAGCAGGTTGAACATAAAATAAATATGTAAACGGGATCCGTAAAAACATAGGGAAAAAACAGTGCAGATAATGCGGAGATAGTATGAGCCGATTTTCGAGTATATTCCGCAGCTATATGCAAACGACGATTCAAATATTCGCATAAAAAGATCAATAAAACATAACCTCCGGCAAATGCCGATAAATATATGAATTGGCAGTTCATTCCTGCATATATAAATTTTGCGACAAATACATAAATGCTCCTGCAAATATAAAACTGTCGAATCGATCCAAAATGCCGCCATGTTCGGGCAAAATGTTACCGAAATCTTTTACTCCGTACAGACGTTTAACATAAGATGCAGACAAATCGCCGACAAATGAAGCTGCTGCGATACCTATTCCCGAAAGTGCGGCTCGGCCCGGCTCCCAATTAATGTTTTGTCCGATGATGATACCTATCGTCAACGATACAATTATTCCCCCTATCACTCCGCCCAATGTTTTATTCGGACTGATTTGCGGACATATTTTACGTTTACCGAACAATTGTCCCGATATTTGGCTGAATGCATCAAACGAACAAACGGTAAACAACGTGAATAAAAGAATATCCCGATATCCGAATCCGAAAAAACAAAATAAAACACTTGCCAAAATGTACGTTGCCCCGATAAGGAAAAATGGAGCGGATAACTTCTTTTCCGTATTTTTTTGAAGGCGTATTATTTCAATACTTCCACCCGTAACAATCAATATGCAGCAGATGCCGAAAAATGTCGGAAAACAAAAAGATGCATGTAAACAAAAAGTTGATGATCACGAAATAGACAATGTATTTTATCCAAGCCGAACGTTGCTTATTTTTTTCTTTTTTTCGATTGGTGATACCGATGCCGATTCCGCCACAGGCAAAAAGAATCAAGAGGCAAATGAAAAGGACACGAACCGTCATTCCGTATTATTTTTGTTTTTCAATACCCAATACAACCCTTTCGCATTGGATGTCGGTATTTTAAGCGACAGTTGTACGCATATTTGTTCGCAAAAGGCCAAAATGGCCCACACAATAACAAAGTAATAAAAAGCGGAATAGAATCCGAAAGCAAATAAAATAAAGAAAAAAAGACCTTGGAAATATCCGCCGACTTTGGATGAATATAAATGCAAGCTTGGTAATCTTCCGAACTTAATCAATGAGACCAATACGGATGCTGCAAAAACTCCGATGTAAATGTATAAACTCGTCAAATGAGGGGCAAAGTCGGCAGCTTTGAATATAAAAATGCCCATAATGGCCGTTATATACATTCCTATATCGGCTCCTGCATCCAGTCGAGCACCGATTTCGGTTTGCATCTTGAAACTTCGCGCAATGATACCGTCCAGTGCATCCGTAATAAGGTTAATGATCAAGAAAACGGCAAATAATCGTTCCTGCTTGTCAATCGCCAAATATAGAACAAACGGAAAACTTATAAGCCTATAAAATGAAAGAAAGTTCGGAATAGTATAAATATTTTCTTTTCTCATGCGCACCGAATCTTATTGATGAAGGTCGTTTATGGTATTTTACGCCAATATCCTTGATAATAATATTCAATAACGCAAAATGAAGAAAACTATTTTATTTTGTCCTTCAAATATTTTCCCGTATACGATTCTTTGCAGTCGGCAATGGTTTCGGGCGTTCCCGTACAAACAATATTTCCGCCGTTTTTACCGCCTTCCGGTCCCAAATCGATTACCCAATCGGCACATTTGATCACATCCGGATTGTGCTCGATCACCAGTACGCTGTGACCGCCTTCGATCAGCATGTTGAAAGCATCCAGTAACTTACGAATGTCGTGAAAATGTAATCCGGTAGTCGGTTCGTCGAATATGAAAAGCGTTGGTTGGCTGCCGTTCTCTTTGGAGATGAACGAAGCTAATTTGATGCGTTGGCTCTCTCCTCCGCTCAACGTGCCGGACGATTGCCCGAGTTTTACGTACCCCAATCCCACGTCCGATAACGGTTTTAATTTTTCGACGATTTTCTTTTCGAGCGACGACTTTTTGTTCTCTCCGAAAAAATCGATAGCCTCGTCCACCGTTAATTCCAATATGTCGTAAATATTTTTTCCCCGATAGGTTACTTCCAACACCTCTTCTTTGAATTTTTTGCCGTTGCAGGCTTCACATACCAATTTCACGTCGGCCATGAACTGCATTTCCACGGTAATTTCGCCTTCGCCTTGACATTCTTCGCAACGTCCTCCTTCCACGTTGAAAGAAAAATGTGCGGGTTTCAAATCATTATGTTTGGCTTGCGGTTGTTCCGAAAAAAGTTTGCGAATCTCGTCGTAGGCCTTGCTGTATGTAACGGGGTTTGAACGCGAGGAACGTCCGATCGGATTTTGATCGACAAATTCGACGGAAGCCAATTTTCCGATATCGCCCGCCAATTTGTCGTACGCACCGGCGCGTTCTCCTCCGACGCCGTTGAGACGTCGTTCAAGCGCAGCAAACAGAATATCGCGTACCAATGTCGATTTTCCCGATCCGCTGACTCCGGTGACCACGCAAAACGCATTCAAAGGAAAGCGGACGGTTATGTTTTTCAAATTGTTGGCTCGCGCACCGGACAATTCGATGTAATTGTTCCCTTTGCGTCTTTTGGTCGGGAGCGCTATTTGTTCTTTACCCGTCAAGTAATCGGCTGTTAAACTTTTGGTCGATTTTTCCAATTCGTCGCAACTGCCTTCGAATACGATTTCACCGCCCAATCGTCCCGCCAAAGGGCCGATGTCGATGATTCGATCGGCTGCCCGCATGATTTCTTCGTCATGTTCCACCACCAGCACCGTATTGCCCAATGCTTGCAATTTTTTCAACACATCGATCAATTGTGCGGTATCTCGCGGATGCAGTCCGATACTTGGTTCGTCCAATATATAAAGCGATCCCACCAAGCTGCTGCCCAGCGAGGTTGCCAAATTGATGCGTTGCGCTTCACCTCCCGATAAGGTAGACGACAATCGATTGAGTGTTAAGTAACTTAAGCCGACTTGATTCAAGTAATCCAAACGGTTAACAATTTCGGTAAGGATGCGTTGCGCCACTTTTTGTTCGTATTCGTTCAATTGCAATGCCGCAAACCAATCGTAAAGTTCGTTAATCGGAAGCAACACCAACTCGTTGATCGTCTTACCGTTTATTTTCACGTAGCTTGATTCTTTCCGCAAACGGCCGCCTTTACATTCGGGGCATGTTGTTTTTCCGCTGTAGCGCGCCGTCATCACACGATATTGGATTTTATATTTGTTTTCGTCCAAATATCGGAAAAAACCGTCGATGCCGCCGAAACCCCGCGTCCCGCGCCATAATATATCCAATTGTTTTTCGTTAAGCTCGTTGTACGGTTTGTGAATCGGAAAATCGATTCGATCGGCCATGTAAACCAATTTATTTTTCCACGCGCTCATGCTGTCGCCTCTCCAACATGCCACAGCATCCTCGTATACGGACAAACTTTTATCGGGAACCACCAAGTCCTCGTCGATACCGATCACCTTTCCGTATCCTTCGCATTTGGGACATGCTCCGTACGGGCTGTTGAAACTGAACATGTGTTCGTTGGGTTCGTCGAACAGAATGCCGTCTCGTTCGAAACGATTTGAAAATTCCTTTGCCGTCGGCTTATCACCCGTTACGCGAACCATGCAGCGTCCTTCGCCTTCGTTAAAAGCGGTTTGCACCGAGTCGGCATAACGTGCCGACGATTCTTCGTCATGTGCCACGCGAATGCGATCGATCACGACATTGACCTCATCTTTGGATTTGATTTTGGCCGAGAATTCTTCCAATCGATGAATTTCGCCATTGATTTCAATCCGTCCCGTACCTTGCGCAATCAACATGTCGCGATAAAGCGCAAAATTTTCTTTTTGTCGCTCGCCGAGCGGATACATGATTAGTGCATTCGTTTCATCCGGCAACGAAAGAATGTAATTAACGACATCGGTTACCGTATCTTTTTTGACAATTTCTCCCGATACAGGCGAGTAAGTGATACCGATGCGGGCAAACAACAATTTAACGTAATCATATATTTCCGTGGACGTACCTACGGTGGAACGCGGATTACGCGTATTTACCTTTTGTTCGATGGCGATGGCCGGCGGTATTCCGTGTATAAAATCGACTTCCGGTTTGTGGATGCGTCCCAAAAATTGACGGGCGTATGAGGATAAACTTTCGACGTATCGACGTTGTCCTTCGGCGTAAATCGTATCGTAAGCCAACGACGATTTTCCCGATCCGCTTAATCCGGTGATAACAACAAATCGGTTACGGGGGATGGCAACATCGATATTTTTCAGGTTATTGACCCGTGCACCTTTAATGATGATGGAATTGTTCAAATTTTTGATTTTCGATTTTTGATTGATGAATTTTGTTGAAAGTATTAACCAAAGAATTTGGTATTGATTCTACTTGTCAACCGGCTAAGTTTTCTTGTATCGCATCTTTGTATGCTTCTTGTTTCGTCTTTTTAGTTGCAATTGAAACACATTTGATAGCTCCAAGAAAAAATGAAAATTGTTTTCCGTCAAGAAACTTATCATCTATTTCAAGAGTTCATTGTTGTTATCACTTTATTTTTTCTTACAATCCTTTCCGCAAATTTAATATAAATTTCGCAAATCTGTCGTATTTCCGCAAAAACATCGCCGGTTGCGGTGAAGCTTTCGCGATGTCAAATGGAACCTTGTTCTCAAACGAATATTGAATATCTGTAATTATTTATGATTCAAGGTTGCGAGATCAAAGATTGTTTTCGTTCAATGAATTAGCAATAAATACACAACAGATATTTTGGGAAATTTCGAAAGCTGAATTCAAGTCGTTTTTTCGATTTTTTTGTTTTGGATATGGAGGCCACAAAAGTTTGCTGAATTTGCAGATAGAAACAGACTTAGTTTTAAAACGCCGTTGATACGTTTTGATGTTTTGGATAAAACCTTGTTAAATTGGCATTATCTGACTTTCATTCTTGTCTTTTTAAAGTTCAAACTAATTTTCGTGAATTAAAGTATCATTACAAAAATAAAAATCTGTAATTCAACAGTATCCGTAAAAAATAATTTCGTAATCTTGAATCATTTTTGATGCCGCTTTTGGCATTATTTTTAACATTTATAATGTTAAGATGTTAATTTTTATGAAATATAAAAAGGCTATCTCAATGTTTAGAGACAGCCTTTTAAAGAAATACAATCACTTAGGAGAAAAGTATCTTTTTACGGATTCTGATCGCGTGGCAACACAATATATTGGTTATATTGTGTTTCGCTCAATGGAATTTGGAGCGTCATGTCGGGTTTCACGGGCCGCGTAATCTTGGCGGTGTGATTTTCACTTGCCGGATTCTCGCGATCAACGGGAATATTCCAACGTTTGTTGTTATTGAATTCGAAACCTTCGCCCCAAAGTTCAATACGGGTTTGAAGTTGTACCATCTCCAATACACTTAGATTGTCGGAACTATAGTTGTCACAGGTAAGAGGTGTTTCACCGGCTTTGGTACGAGCTGCCAAAAGTGTATTCAACGTTGTTTTAGCGGCAGCTTCTTGACCGCTTCTTACCTGAGCTTCAGCTTTCATCAGAATAGCTTCCGAAGTACGCATGAAAATTTCGCCTTGGACGTAATTGGCTTGTCCCGTATGAGCGGGAGCCGCAAATTTCATGCTGGCGTATTTGGGAAACTCCACCGGCTCAGCGGCACCGGCATAAGTATGTTGCATGGGAGCATCGAGAAAAATCGTTTTACGATAATCGTTGTCATTAATTTTTTGATACAAACGACTGTCGATCGCATTCCAATGATTCTGAGATCCGCCGTAACCACCGTCACCCAAAATGTTCATCCAACCGTGAAAACTGGAAGTACCGCCGATAGTCTTGTCGGAACCGAATCCGTAAATTATTTCATCCACGTCCACCCAACCGAACCCTTTAGTCGTATAGTCGGTTTCATTCATTAGGGTGGGATAAGTCGCAATGACGGCTTCCGTTGCGGTAATTACCGTGTTCCAATCACCTGTGGTGAGGGCAGCGCGAGCCAAAACCATATTGGCCACCATCGCATCCATATCGTCTATGTTTGCCAGAGGATTGCGTCCGCTTTCATTGAAAAGACGCACAGCTTCTTTGGCATCGGCGATGATCTGAGCCCAAACTTCCGCGGAAGGCGTACGTCCCGCTACGGGGATATTGGCCTTCAAATACATCGGCACACCTCTGTCGCCATCCTGATACAGCCACATCAAAGTGCTGTAGGTCCATGCCCTAAATGTCAAACCGATTGCTTTGTAAGCTTGCAACTTCTTTAGAACATCGGGATTTGTTACCGACTCGAGATCGGGAATAAGGTCCAGAAACTGGTTAGCTTTGTATACCCAGCTATACATGCTGTTCCACCAAACCGGCGGAAGTTCATCCAACGGGGTACGATAATTTTCCATCCGGTAATCCTTGTCAAACCAGTTACCTCTTAATAAGAGAACCATATCGTTGCCTTTGTAATCCATGCCAATCAAAAGTACCCTCAAATTACGGCACCAAACCGTCGAGGATATTGCATTACTGGGATATACTTGGATACTATTGGCCATAGGCGTTAAAACCTTATCCGGATCGCTCTTGCTCAATTCGATAATCTGTTTGTCGGTTATCCGGTCTGCGGGATCACTGTACAGCTTATCGGCACACGAAACTAAAAATCCCGTCAACGCAATCAACATGGGAAATAAAATATACTTTTTCATATTCCAAACGTTTTATTAAAATTAAAATGAAAGGCTGAAACCCAAAGACATATAACGCACCTGCGGAAAAGTAAATGCACCTACGTCCGAACCATCGCTCATTCCATAACGAGGGTCAAGTCCTTTTTTTGCGCTCAACAGAAATGCATTGTCGACGGCCGCATAAACACGAATACCACTCAAACCCCAACGACTCATCCAATCTTTCGGGAAATTATAACCGAGTGTAACGCTTCTGAGATTAAAATAGGAAGCATCAAACCAGCACAACTGGCTTGCTCCGTTAATGGTTCCTGCATTATAGCGCATCGGAAGACGACCCTTCGTATTTTCGGGCGACCATGCATCCAAAACATCCTTGTGCATACCGCGTCCCAAATTTGATCCAGACGTATACGCATAGTTGTTGGAGTAATATTTGCCGCCGATTTGATAGGAACAAACCACGCCCAGATCCCAGTTTTTATAGGTAACATAGGTGCCGAAGCCGCCGATTGCCTTAGGGTTGGCAGAACCCTCTTCGAATTTTGTCGGATCATCCCAATCACCAGAATCCAAATTGAGGGTAGTGACGACATCCCCGGCTTTATAACCCTCCCAACGGCCACTGGAAATATCGGCAGCAGTCAACTCCTTGTACAACATTCCCAAACCGGTTTCGGCATCTACGCCGGCATATCGAAACATATAGAGGTTATTCCAGTCTTTACCGACTCCACGCAAAAAATTGCCTTGCACAAAGTCTCCGTTGTACTGTTCCGTACCCACACCCGGAGGTATCGAGATCAATTTGTTTCTGAGGAAGGAAACATTCGCATTGAAATTCCAAGTCAGATCCTGACGTTTAATAATATCCACGCCAAATTCGATCTCGACGCCGTAGTTGCGCAACGATCCGGTATTTTCCCAGCGGCTGCTCATCCCGGTCGAAGTGGGAAGCGGACGGGACCAGATCATATTTTCGGTCACGCGGTTAAAATAGTCGATATTTCCGTAGAATCGTTTCCACAGACGAAAATCGATACCCACATCCACCTGCTTGTTCGTTTCCCAAGTCAGATCGGGATTCGCCGGTGTTCCTTGGGTGATACCCATTACGGGGTTTATTACCGTTCCCGTATTCGTAACACTCCAAAGTGTCATGGTGGGAGAGATATTGTTGATAACGGCATTTCCCATCGTTCCGTAGCTGACGCGCAGTTTCAAGTTGTCAACCCAAGAAACCTTTTCCATGAAATTTTCCCGAACGATGCGCCATGCGCCTCCGACCGACCAAAACGTACCCCATTTGTTTCGGTCGAATTTGGTTGTCCCGTCGCGACGAAGACTACCCGTGAAGATGTATTTTTCATCGTAATTATACTTGACACTGGAAAAATAACCCTCGGTTGCTTGGCGCGAGAAGTCCGAACCGGTACCGGTATACGTGGTAGCATTATACCTGGATTGGAAATACGGAATGAACATCATCTTCCAGTCCGAGCTCGTTCCTTCGGTTCTCAACCACCAGTATTCGTGTCCGACCATTGCATACACGTTGTGTTTGTCGAAAGATTTGGTCCAGTTTATCAATTGCTGGGTTGTAATGGCCATGTTTGCGCCATGGTAGTCCGTAATCGTGCCTTGAGCATCCCGAGCGGCAGTCCCGCTCACATTATTACCGTAAACTGAGGATTTTGTGTATTGGTTGTTCATGGACATATTGATCGTCGCGTTAAAATCGCGAAGGAATGTTGCCGTGGCCTCGCCACGAACACCCAAATCGTCTGTTCCGTTGTAACGGCGGTCTCTAAGCACATAAACAGCCGGACTGTAACCGGGGAAGGTGAGTCGTCTGGTAGTGCCAACTTCGGATACGGTTTGTCCTTGCCCCATGTCGTAGAGGGTCTCGCCGGTACTCGCGTCCGTTTTAATGCTACCATCCACATCATGTGCATACAAATTCCACATGGGATTGAACATATCTTTGAATACGAAGATATTTGTATTCACTGCGCCGGGGTTATCGCTGTTATTCTGAAACTCTGTATCCCGGTGCGTATAGCTTACCTGGAAATTTGTATTTAACCATTTCGTGGTTTGGCTATTGATGGCCGCACGGGCAGAATAACGCTCGAATTGAGATCGTACGAGGTAAGCAGGATCGTTCAGATAACCGAGAGAAACATAATAGGTATGTTTATCGGTGCCGCCGTTAATACTCATGTTATACTCTTGGCGGAAACGGTTCTTGATAAAAAACTTATTCCAATCGTCGTAATAAAGGAGTTTGGCATTCGGATTCAGCTTTCCATCCGTACCGACCAAATAATCCCCTACCCCCGTATCGGGATTATAATGTCCGTTCGGAAGGGAATACGGACTGTAATTACCCATGTTGTTCCCCGCGGCATTGGTCTCGGAATCACCGTTATTTCTGAAGAGGTACTTACTGGCCAATTCGGCGGCATCCCCATGCGTCATTACCGGATTGTTGATGTTGGGTCTGGTGTTATTGGGTGCTCCGCGGCCCATATAACGGTATCGGTTATAAATCGTCTTCCATGCATATTCCATATATTCCTTCGGGTCTTTGATAAAATCCATATCGGGCACACCCTGTTGGTTAATCCCGAAACGGGCGTCCAAAGTGACACGAGCTTTGCCGGATGTACCTTTTTTCGTAGTCACAAACACGACGCCGTTCGCACCGCGGGAACCATACAACGCATTCGAAGCCGCATCTTTGGAAATCGTAATGGATTCGATATCGTTGGGGTTGATTGATGAAAAAGACGTATTGGCCGTTGCCAAATTCCAAGTTGACGTGTTATACATGGGAACCCCGTCCACCACAATCAAGGCTTCGGTGCCTACATTATCATCAACCGAACCCTTGCCGCGAACCACGATCTTGGCATCGGTACCGGGCTGACCCGTAATACTGGAGGTTCGTACGCCGGCAACAGTACCTTCAAAAGCACGGGAAACCGATGCAAGTTGCTGTTGGGCGATAACTTTGTTGTCGATCGAGCTCACGGCCCCGGTCAAGTCTTTCTTGCGGGCTGTACCATAGGCCACAACAACCACTTCTTCAATTTCCATAGAGTCTTCTTCCATCGTTATATTGATTGCTCTCTGATCACCTACGACGATGTCTTGAGATTTATATCCCATAAAAGAAAATTGCAAAACAGCATCGGAAGAAGGAACGGTAATCGTATAATTACCCCTGGAATCGGTGATTACACCCGTAGTCGTTCCTTGCACTCTGATGTTCACCCCGGGCATGGGTTGATTATCCGCATCAACAATTACCCCTCTAATTGTAATACCTTGCAGTACGCTATTATTTAACACATTGTTTGTCTCAGCTCTTGTTGTCGGCACATTCATCATCAATACCAACACCAAGCAGGTTAACCTCAATATCCAAAAGATGACAACTTTCTTAATATAAAGAAAGTCTTGTTTTTGAAAATAATCCATAATGTTTGTTATTTTTTTAGTAAATACTTTAAAAAAGCTTTTTATGAAAAATTCACATTTTCAGCTTTTAATATAAAACATGTTTCAATGTAGAATCATTTCTACAACAATCTTAATTAGTTATGTTACATAGGCTGACATTTTTTACATGAATACTATTTAGCAGCAACCCGTAGTGCATTTAAGTGATACGGAGCTTTAGATGATTTACATTTGTCTTTCGATTGATTAAGATATACAACCTCTTTTTCCATTTTTCACACAGAAAAGCAGAAAAATCTATAAGATGTTTATTTTCAGAGCAAATGTCCATACATTTTGATGTCAAATCAACTACAATTAATTCAATATCAAAATTTACGTTTGCGTATCCGATTCAAAAAAAATCATTTCTTTTTCAAACTTTTGAATAGTTACCAAATTCCTGTAATATGCATTAAAATTGTTTATCAATATTTGATAACTTATAAAACAACAAACCATGATCATTTTGTTTGATCATAAACTATTTTATTGGTCCAAATGCACTACAGGTTAATAATAATAAATTTAATTGCTCAGAAGAATATCACACAAATTAAATTTAAACATTAAACAAACTATGACTGCAAAGTTAGATTATTGTAATTGAATGTATGTTTCTTTATCGTTAATTTATTGGACGTTTTTGTGGAAAAAACCGACAAGTTATTTTTTTAGTTTTATCAAACGAACAAATTCTTCAGGCAGATTCAATTTTTCTATTTCATTTTTCTCAACTTCAGTTGCAATCAATATTTTGAAGGATGCGGTATTGGTGTTTTTCGGGAAATAAACTTCATGTATAAAATCATAATCCAAGGCCTTGGATATACTGATTAACAATTCAATATCAATGCTTTTTCGTTCGAAAATATCATAAACGGTTGTCCTTTCACGATTGATTCTACGGGCAAATTCAGCGATGGTCATTGACCTTTCTGTTAATTTTTCCTTGATTATGGAGCCAATATGTATATGCTGTATAAAATCCATTAAAACGTGAATTCGT
>JAVBNP010000199.1:0-19813 GCA_031551455.1 Bacteroidales bacterium
GTTGTTCGTCCACAATCAAATCGATGGAAGGCAAAATATTCCGTTTGTGCTCATTGAGTACCACCCAGTCGATAAAATAGAATCGTTTGTACATGATTCGGCCGTCGGCGGAGGTTTTGGTACCCAAGTTTGTTGCCGCACCGGCTCTCATTCGGAATTGTAATTCGTTTTTGGGCAGATCGACATATATCAACGGCGCATTCCATTCTGCAAGCGCTGCGCCGCAACCGACCAACACATTGATTTCCGTATCGGGATCGGGTTTTATTTGAGTCAATTTGTCCGGCAGAAACCAATCGATCAATTTTTTATCGGTTATTTTTCCGAAAATGGAATCTTCTTCGCCCATGTACGGAACAATCATTTTCTCGATTTCTTCCGGCGAACGCATTGCCGCATCGACCCGAAACCAACGTACTTTTTTTGACTTCAACCTCGGATCGTTATTCAAGCTTTCCACGAGATCATCCCATCCGACGCCCACATAACCGTCAATTATCGCCGTTTTGGATTGAATGATCCGGTCGACGAGCGGATCATTTCCGCTTCGAATTTTTCCTTTTCCGATCGGAAAACTCGGATAAATATCGTATTTTCCTTTTTCGGCATGCGTTATTGTTTCGGGAATCAGATATTGTTCCGTTTTCCTTAAAATTTTGTTTTGATCCATATTATATTTCGATAGATTTACATTCATTGCTGCTCCCGCGATCGGCGCTTCATCCCATGTTTCGCAGGTTTTTATTCATAATAAGTGGTTTAATACCCCGACCCTCTGGGTCGGAAACAAAAAAAACCTTTGGTCTTGATACCTCGGGGCTCTGCCCTGGGGTTATTCATTACGTTTTTCAATCCCTTGGTTTTTAATTTTTCGATCAGTTGCGGCAGAAACAAATCGGAAGACTTGGCAATGCTACCGCCCAAAACGAATACATCCGGTTTGAATTTATCGAGCCAAGGGAAAATAAACTCGGCTAAGTTTGTCGTAAATTCTTCAAATAAAGCCGTCGCATCGGAATCGTTTTGCTTTGCCCGATCGGCTATTTCTTTAACTCCGACAACATCGTTTCCGGTTTTTTCTTTCCATCGGGTGACAAACCAACGGGTCGAGAAATAATCGTCCGCAATGGTTTCTCCAAAAGGGATATGATACAGATATCCGGCCGGCGGGATAATTTCGTTCGCTTCGGTTTGCACCCGATTGCCAACAAGGTACGTACTTCCGAATCCCGTTCCCAAAGTGACGACAATGCTTTTATTGCTGCTTTTTGCGGCTCCCGAGAAGTATTCTCCCAACGCAAAACAAGCAGCATCATTTTCGAAAACCACCGACATTTTGTCACCGTTCAGCATATTGACAACAGCTGATTTCAAATCAATGCCGAAAATCGAATCGAACTTTTGAACTCCAGCGATACGGGATATTCCGCGTTTGTAGTCGAAAGGCCCCGGCATGGAAATACCGATACCGCCGATACCGTTTGATCGGTATGTCGAAATCGTTTCGCGCAACAATTCGGCTAACGGATCCAGCAGTTCCCGTGCATTACCGTGCGGGTTGATGTCGATGCTTTTGATGCTTTCTTTGATTGTTTTTCCTGAAAGAACGTCCACCACGCCGCATGAGATATGCGATCCACCTATATCAATCCCGATGTTGTATTGGTTCAAATTCGAAAATTTCGGCGATTTTGGTTGCATAAAGGTTAAGCCGACAAGTTAAGAAATTTCATTTGTCCATATGTTCATACATACTTACAAGATACAAATGAAATAACTATTTTTATGAAAACAAAATTTTCTTTGATTTTTTATTTAATATTTTTGCAAAAAATACGGCAATGAAAATTTCAATAGATCATCAATCTCCCATTCCACTGTATGTTCAAATAGAGGAGCAGTTGAGAGAGGCGATTCGGTCGGAGGAATATCGGGAAGGGAAAAAACTGCCCAATGAAGTTGATTTGTCCAAACAATTGGGCATATCAAGAAATACACTTCGACAAGCTATCAATAAGATGGTATTTGAAGGATTGCTAATCCGAAAAAAGGGAGTCGGAACCGTTGTGGCAGATGCAGCCGTTACATCAAAAGCACATAATTGGCACAGTTTTTCTCAAGAAATGAAAATTTTGGGCATTAAAGTGAAAAATTACGCGCTCTCTATTTCTTGGGTGACCCCGACACAAGAATTATGCATGTTTTTCAATATTAATGAAGATGCCAAAATCCTTAAATTGGAACGGGTAAGAGGAAAACCGGAACATCCGTTCGTGTATTTCATCTCATATTTCAATCCGAGAATAGGACTTACGGGAAACGAAGATTTCTCGCGCCAATTATATGAAATCTTGGAAAACGATTACAGTACGATCGCAAAATTATCGAAGGAAGAAATCAGCGCCAAAGCCGCGGACCGTACATTGGCGGAAAAGTTGGAAATTAATATCGGCGACCCGATTTTGAAAAGAAAGCGTTTTGTGTTTGATCCGGGAGGACGGCCGATCGAATGGAACGTTGGTTATTACAGATCAGACAGTTTCGTATATACCATCGAATCGGAGAGGGAGATGTGATGTAACCGGGATTTGTCTCAATAAAGAATTGTTTTTTCCAATAGCGCAACTTTGATTTTGCAAATAATATAAAGATCTCGATCGCGTAATTTATTGTGCCGTAAGATGCCGTAAGTTCATAAAAATCGTATCTTTGGTACAAAATACTTGTTAACGGTATATCGGATGAAAAGACTTTTACCATATATAGTCTTTTGTATTGTCTTTTTTGTAAGCTTTTCACGAATAAATCTTCATGCGGATACTCCCCGGATAACCGTTTTATTGTATCACGGTTTAACGGAAGAAAGTGCTGCCGACATGTACGAAAGGCGAAAAGATCGATTTCGCGATGATATGGAATTTATCAAAAGTAATTTTGATGTGATTTCATTGTCGGATGTGGAAGATATCATCAAAAACAACAAACCGTTGTTACGTAATTCCGTGGTGATTACATTTGATGATGGTTTGGAGAGCGATTACGCCATAGCCGCCCCCATTTTGGAAGAATTCGGATTCAAGGCAACTTTTTTTGTTATTACCGACCGACGCGGCGAAAAAGGTTTTATGACTTGGGAGCAAGTAAAAAAGATGTCGGACAAGAAAAATGCCGAAAACGAATATTTGTTTACGATCGGTTCTCATGGTTGTTCGCATCGATACCCCGGATTGGAAGGGCTTTCGTACGAACAAATCAAACATGAATTGGAAAATTCCAAAAAGGAAATAGAAAATCATACCGGGCGCGAATGCAGATATTTCGCTTTACCTTACGGAATCGGAGCCGGGAATCCGACCATAATCGGGCTTGCGGAAGAATTGGGCTACGGCATGGTCAGAACTTCGCGCAGAGACAATATCGATATTGAAAATGACGATCCGTTCGATTTACCGTGTTTGCCCTTTTACGATTTTTCGCCGTCCGAATATATCGGGGCGTTTCATCAAAACCCGACATTGGATGTTACTTTTTTCGATCCCGTTCAAGATGTTTATTCCGGCTACGATTCCGAAGACAAACCATATACCTTTCATATTCCCGTTACGGGAATAAAGTCGTATTCCTCAAACGGCAATTTGAATGTAAACATTGATGTTCGCTCCGAGAATATCGACATGATCGACAAATTGAGTGTCAAATATACGCCGCCGAGCGAGGAAGCAACCATCAGCATTGTTACAACCCCCGGATTTTACGGTCGTGCAAAAATCGATATTACGGTAAACGAGCAAGATTCGTATCCCGCAATGGGATATTTTCACGTAACCGTGGAACCGGTGATCGGTGTAATATCTTACAGCGGAATAACGACCGGAACCCCCGACAACATATATGCCCGCAGTCGCGAAAGTTTTCGAAAAGATATCGAATTCATCAGCCGGCAAGGTTACGATGTGATATCGATGGATGATTTATCGGAGATAAAAAACGGAAAAAAGACGGTGAAAAATAAAGCTGTGGTTTTGAATTTTGACGACGGCGGCATCAATGATTTGCTTTCGGTTGTACCGATTCTTCGGGAATATGAATATAAAGCGACTTTTTTCATTGTTCCCGCTTGGATCGGACAACCCGGATATATGAGTTGGACCGATATAAACAAAATATTGCAGATGAAAGACGGTAAAGGCAATCGTTTGTTCTCCATTGGTTCTCATTCGTATGCCCATGCTTATCCGGGTTATTTGAACATGACGGATGACGAGATATTGCAAGATATGGTACGGTCGAAAAAAGCGATTGAAGACAACTCCGCTGCGGAATGTAACTTTATGGCTTTACCTTACGGGAAAAGAGGCGGCGAAACGATTGTTAAAATGTTGGCGAAAACTGCGGGCTATAAAGGCATGCGAACTTCCGAGCCGCGAACTTTCAGTATTGCTCAAACCGATATGTACGATATCGGTACTTTGGCCGTATGCAGTTATACTTCTTCGGAATATTTGGCTGCTTTTTTGGAGACGCCTAAGCTTACGCCCCCGGCAATTGATCCGATTCGCAATAAGGAAATCGCTTATGAGTCGGATAAAACGATCGTTGTCGATATTCGCGGAATTGAATCGACTTTTTACGACAATAATGATCACATAAAACTCGAAGTTGAAACGGACAACGACGGACTTTTTGAAAACATGCGGATTGAGTATCAACCTCCGAGTAAAGAAGCAAAACTTTTTCTAACGTTAAAACCCGATGCCGGAGAAGCAAACGTTACAATAAAGGCTCATGAAGAGTTGGGTGTGTTCAGTGCGGTTACGTTTACGATAAACCAAACCGTGACGAGTGCGACTCAAATGCGTAAAGAAAGGATGATTTTATTTCCCAATCCCGCAACGGATCAAATCAAAATCGGAGATGTCGACGAAAACATTCCTTATCGAATTTATAATGTTTCGGGCCGATTGTTATCCTCGGGAAACGGGAATGTAATAAACATTACACTGTTACCGCAAGGATTGTATTTCTTGGTTGTCGGTTCCGATAAGGATCCAGTGCAATTAAAGTTTATAAAACAGTAATTCTCTCGACCATTCTCTTTTATCGAACTTCCCACGCTTCCTGTTCATCCGTGATTCCTGGATTGCTTTTATCCACAAATTCCTTTTGTTTGTTGGTGCGGTATGTCTCCAACGATTTTTTTACTTCTTCAGCATTGCCTTTTGACGATTCATTGCCGTAGATGCCTGCATAGAAATTGTTGATCGGAGCCGCCAAATCGGCTGCGTTGTCGGTGCGGAGCGAGCCGAGTACCGACGGTGACGGCTTGCGGGTGAAGCTGTCCCACCATGTATAAAGTGTACGTAAAAAAGCGTTCGGGTCGTCGGGTGAGCGACAGAAACGGTGGAAGCGATAGGCTTCGCTTGCCAAATAGGTTCGACGGCGTTCGCGTAAATTTCGATACAAGCGGATGCCAAAACGCAGCAGAACATACAACAAGATAATTCCAGCAACGACTACTCCCGCAAAGGTATACCAACGCATACCGAGAATCAGCAACGGACCTTTCTTTTCGGCTTTGGCCGCAATCGGTTTTTGCGTGGCGGCAAGGCTGTCTTTCAATGTTGTCAGGATACCGAGGTTCGGGTTGTCGGCAACGTGAATGTTCTCCGCTTCGCCGGTTCTGGTAAACATCTTGGCCGAAAACGGATTCCAATAATTAACGGTGATTGGCGGGAACGTAAAGTCTCCGGCCTTTTCGAACAGATAGGTTACCGTTTGGGTGCTGCGGCCGTTGGCGTCGAATTCGTCGCGGGTGTCGGTGAGAACGGCATCCTGCGGGTACGAACTCGTCCAATCGACCCGTTCCTGACCGGACAAGTCGGGAATGAACTGAGGCAATGTTCCTTTGGCATCGATGGTGATGGTGCGTTTCACCACATCGCCCACTTTGATGTCGGTCAACGGCGGACTCCATGTTTCGTGCAGGGTCACATCCTTGGCCACAAACCAATCGCCTTGTTCTTTAAGTCGGTCGGGAACGTCGCGAACCTCAAATTTTTGGGGAGCGGTGTGCAGGGTGATTTTTCGGGCTTGCGAACTTCCTTCGGGCGGACTTTGTACCGTGATATCGATGGCAGGCACCGTAAAGCTGCCCGGCTTGTAAGGAAAAACGATGTAATAGAATTGTATGCCCGAATATTTTTTGTTGTTGACGGTGAAGATGCCGGGCACCGTTTTTTCGAACGGAACGATAAAGGCGTTCGGTATTTGCAGATTGCCGAATTCGGGCGGCGCGGTGAACCACGTCGTGGTATACACCGTGATGGTGGCCCGAAACGATTGCTGTACGTACACCGATTTGCGGCTCAATTCCATTTCGGCAAATTGAGCGCGAAGTTCCGTTATCGAAAAAATAAGAAACGATAGGGCTATGAGGCTATTTCGGGTGACGAGGTATTTCATCGTTTGGGGGTTTTACCACGGAGGCACGGAGAACATGGAGTTTTTGGCGGTGAGGAAGCTGTTCAAAAAGATTTATTTTATCGCGTCATTGGTAGCGATAGCGAAGCAACCGTAGCGAAGCGGAGCTCGACGAAGTCAATCCTTTTGATTATTACGCGATTGCTTCGTCGTTCCTCCTCGCAATGACGTGCTTTTATGAAAAAGTTCCTTTGTGTTCTTCGTGTCTCCGTGGTTCATTATCATCATTCAATATTTTTTCCTTGTTTCACATCGGGATAATACCGTTGTTTTTGAATTTCGAAACGTCGATGCAGAAATTCGCCGGGGTCGGCATTTGTTTTTTGCATCAATACTTTGGTTTCGGGCGGAACCGTCGGATCGGTTTTAAAATCCTTGGGCGGGAATTTTTGTTCCCGGGCACGGTGAATGTCGCTTTGCACTTCGTCGCTCATGCGATCGCCTTTCGTCGGCAACTTTTTTACTTCGGTGTCCGACGACAATTGTTCGTCCTCCGTTTTTGGCTTACGTTCTTTCAGTTTGCCTTTTTCCGTGTTTTTCAACACGCTGTCGATCGAACTTTCGTGCGGTTGAAAGCGCATTACGCTTTCGGCTTGGTCTTTCATCAACTTGGCGGCATCGATGCTTTTTTGCGCTCGGTCTTTCAGCGATTCGTCCAACGATGCGGCGTCGCGGAAAGCGGTCATTGCTTCGTCGTAGTCGCCGAGCCGGGCCAACGACAAACCGTAGTCGTATTGTCCCGTTGCCGTGGTATCGGCGCCGAACAATTCCGCGGCCGAACTGAAATCACCCGCTTTGAAATAGGCCGCCGCCTTGTGCATGTTGTCTTGATACGCATCGGCCGCTTTGGTATAATCTCCTTTTTGTTCCCAAAGTTTGCCCTGATAATCGGGCGTATACCACCAACCCGGATGTTTCCCGTCCACCCCGCACGATGCGAACGTGCACAACAGCAACGGAATCCAACACCATTGCACCACCCAGCCTCTGCGGAACCAAAATGCGGCGATGATCAGCGCGGGAATGAGCAACAACCAACCCGCGTCATCCCACTCTTTGGCGTCGGCTTTCTTGTCTTTTTCGAATACCAACTTATCGCGGATGCGTTTGGCGATGCTTTCCACATCCGATTTGTCGAGCGTGATGGTCGTGATGTTGATTTTTTCGTTTTGTTGCAGGTTGGTCAATGCCGAAGGCGACGATTTGGAAACGACTCCGGGGACTCCGGGAACGGGTGCGCCGTCGGGCGTCGAGAACAAAAGTATTTCCATCCGATGAATCGAATTGTTGATAAAATCGGCCAATACGGAAGCTTGTCCGTCGTCGATCACGTCGGTGAGCAGCAAAATCGTGCTCGGCGCTTGCACGCGGTTCATCATCGTGTCGACGAGGTTGGTCATCCGCACGAAATCGGTTCCCTGCACGGGCATTTCCCAATTTTGAAGACTTGCGGCGTGGTGTTTCACCAATTTGTAATCGCTCGTGAAAGGCAACACGGGATGTGGCGTTCCCGCAAAGGCCAATAGCCCGGCACGTGCGCGAGGATTGGCGTCGAGAAAATCGACAATCTTCAGCTTGGCACGTTCCAAGCGCGTAGGCTGAATATCCGTTGCAAGCATCGATTTCGAAAGGTCGAGCGAGATCATTACCACCGCGGGGATTTTTTCGCCGGGGATATCGCGCTTTTTCCACGTGGGCCCTGCCAATGCCAAAATCATGCACGCCATGCCGATGCTCATCAATGTCAAAGGCCAAACGATTGCCGAACGGCTTCCGTGGCTAAACATGAACGGGCGCA
Source organism: Bacteroidales bacterium (assembly GCA_031551455.1). Classification (GTDB taxonomy): domain Bacteria; phylum Bacteroidota; class Bacteroidia; order Bacteroidales; family UBA4181; genus JAIRLS01. Next base: position 8,279 of record JAVBNP010000199.1, read on the forward strand.
GAGCGGGCGCGATGATTTGTTTCCACTTGCTGCGTCCGCGATTGCCGAGCAACAGTATGACAATGACCACCGCCAATACGACAAACAGCCATAAGGCATTCGGCCTCAGGAATCGAAACATTTCCCAATCGAACGACGACAGGGTCTGTATGAGATTTTTGAACATAACGATCGCCAAACTTTTCGCGCAACTTTATTCTCGTTGCGGTAATATTGTAACCCTTTTGCGGCCTTATTGTTTCGTCGGGGAACGACTATCGTGTTATTTTTATTTGAGATGCGGGTTCGTAAAACCTGTCAGATTCTTCGTTAAGCGGCAATTGTATTGCCGCTTTCTATTCTCGTCGAATTTTAAATTGGCTCCGCCGAGCTAAAGGTTCGACAATGTTGGGCGACGGCATTGCAAATGCCGTCGAACGCACAAGTTCGGCAGGATTTTATTCCAAATACAATTTTTCCAAATACAAGGCCAGTCCGTCGTTGTCGTTCGTGTCGATCACCTCGCACTCGGGAAGCAGTTCGCGAAGCGCTTTGGTTGCGTTTCCCATGATAATACCTTTGCCTGCCGATCGAAGCATTTCGTAGTCGTTGGGTCCGTCACCGAAAGCAAGTATGTCGGACTGCGAAATTCCCGTAAGGCGAGCGATTTCGCAAATAGCCGCTCCTTTGGAAACGCCCTTGTTCATTACTTCCAAAAAGATATCGGACGAAAAACCGATGGATAATCGATTTCCGAAACGTTCGATCAAAATTTCCTCCAACGGCAGCAATCTGTTGGGATGGTCGTGATATTCGTAACAGATTTTGGTGATGTCGCCCGTGATTTCGTGAAACGGCTTATTGCTCGGAACAACGCCCGAATCGCGATACACCACGGGGTCAATCGCTTCGGGTCGGTCGCAATACCAATCTTCGTTTTGGTACAAATGACGGATGATGTCCGAATCGACCACCGTGTGTATCAAATCGTGCGCGAGGTCGGCGGGAATATTGTTCGAGAAAATTTCTCGATCGTGTTCGTCGTGAATTTTGGCGCCGTTGCAGGTAATCATGTACGAATCCAACCCGAGCATGCGCTTGTAAGCCAACGCATCGACATGATGTCGGCCTGTGGCGATGCAACCGATGATGCCTTTGTTTTTGACCGTTCGGACAACATCGCGCGTATATTCCGAAATGGTGTGTCGGGAATTGAGCAACGTGCCGTCCAAATCGCAAATAATTAACCGGTACATAGTTGTTTAAAATACTAATATACAACCAAGCAGAAATGCAATCCCCGCTCAATCGTAACATATTCATTTAAAATTTTTCGTCACCAAAAGTATAAAAAAAAGCAATACGTCTTCGATTAATCTTTCACGTCTTCTTTCGTGCTCGTTCGAAAACGCGTCTCCCCTCTCTTTTGAACTCCGAAGGCAACAGAGGTCGGGGTGAGGCTCTTAACATTCTCTTAACAAATCATTAACCGAAAGATAAGACAATCGCAACATTCACGTAACATAAACGCGATTCCTTTGTTTCGAAAAATTTTAAGAATTTATATGATAAAAAAGTTATTTGCATTCATCGTATTTCTGAGCGTCGTGCATTGGGTGTCGGCGCAAACGGGGGAAATACGGGGAAAAATTATCGAGAAATCGACGGGCGAACCGATGGCGGGCGCCAATGTTGTTATTGAATCATTGACGATCGGAACCACGGCCGATTTGGACGGCAACTACAGTTTGAAAGCGACGCCGGGCACATATACGGTAAAAATATCGTTCGTGTCGTACAACACCGTCGAACTGACCGATGTGAAAGTGGAGGCGGGAAAAATTGCGGAAGCGAACATTGTGATGGAAGAAGCGTCCACGGGTATCGAAGAAGTGGTGGTGACAGCCGTGCGTAAGATGAATTCGGAGGCACAATTGCTCAACGCAATGAAATCGTCGACGGTGGTGATGAGCGGCGTGTCGTCGCAACAAATCACCAAGACACAAGATCGCAATGCTTCGGAAGTGATCCGCCGAATTCCGGGTATTTCGATTATCGACGATAAATTCGTGATTGCACGCGGATTATCGCAACGTTATAATAATGTATGGATCAACGCGGGTGCGGTTCCGAGTTCGGAGGCCGACACGCGTTCGTTTTCGTTCGACATGATCCCGGGTTCGCAAATCGAAAACATCATGATCGTGAAATCGCCCGCGCCCGAATTGCCTGCCGATTTCACCGGAGGGTTCATTAAAGTGGCCACCAAAAACATGCCGTCGGAAAACGGTATCGATATCAGCTACGGCGTGAATTTTAATACCGAGACGCAGTTTCACGATTTCAAATATAACCAAGGCAGTGCGACCGATTTTCTCGGATTCGATAACGGCATGCGTAACATGAAATCGGTGTCGTCGTTAAACAACAGTGATTTTGCGCTCGACCGTTTGGACAACAAAAATACGGCACAAGTAACCGAGATGACCCGTTCGGGTTTTAACAACGATTGGGCGGTGCATACGCGTCGGCCGATACCCGATCAACGTTTTTCGGTGATGCTCAACCGTCGGTTCGATACCAAGGGATTGGCCCGTTGGGGAATGATTGCGGCTTTGAATTACACATACTCGAATCGGACGTACGCGGACATGAAAAATGCGCGTTACGGCGTGTACAATGTGAGCAAAGACACCTCAGCCTATTTGTACAAATACACCGATAATCAATATACCACGGATGCCCGTGTGGGCGGGATGTTCAATGTGACGTACATGATGAACGATCGTCACCGCATCGAGTTTCGTAATATCGTGAACCAATTGGGCCGCAATCGCTATACGGAACGTGTCGGGTTTCAATATATCAGCGGGAAATACGAACAAGCGAAACAGGAATACGTATATTCGAGCCGAATGACTTATTCCGGACAATTGGCAGGGATACACAACCTGACGGATGCGGATAAATTCAATTGGACGCTCGGTTATTCGTATGCTAATCGCAATCAGCCCGATCGACGGATCATTAATCTCGAAGAAAACGGCTTTAAGGAAGACGTACATTACGGTGAGATGCAAACCGACCAAAATGAGATCATGCGTGATTTTGTGAAGCTGGACGAAAATATTTTCTCGGCAAACGTTGATTATTCGCACAACTTCATGTTCGGTGATTTCAAACCGGTGTTGAAAGCAGGGGCTTATGCCGAACATCGCGACCGCGAATACAATACCCGCGAGTTCAATTATCGTTGGAAAGAGGAAAATCTGCCCGCCGATTTTTCGTACCGCGATCCGGTAACGGGTATTCTGATTTCCGAAAACTACGGGGCCGATAAACTTTACGTGTACGAGGAAACGGACAGCCGCAACAATTATATGGGCAACAACATGATGGTTGCGGGATATGCGGGATTCGAAATTCCTTTGAAGAAACTGAATATCTACGCGGGCGTACGCGCCGAGAACAACCGTATGTCGGTGAAAAGCTACGAAAGTATCAAGGGCGACATCACGAAAACGAGAGATTACGATCAATTCGATTTCTTTCCTTCGGTGAATGCAACCTACAATTTCAATAACGAGCATTTGCTGCGCTTTGCTTACGGTGCATCGATCAATCGGCAGGAATTTCGTGAAGTATCGCCTTCGGTGTATTACGATTTCGATCTGTTCAGCGCCATCAAAGGCAATCCCGATTTGAAACCGGCATACATTCAAAATTTCGACCTGCGTTACGAATTTTATCCCGCACCGGGCGAATTGATTTCGCTGGCGGCGTTCTACAAGAAATTCAATCATCCGATCGAATGGACGTATTTGGATGCAGGCGGAAGCTACACCTACACGTTCGAAAATGCACAATCGGCGCGAAACTACGGTTTGGAACTCGATATCAAGAAAAGTTTCGATTTCATCGGATTGCCGCAACTGTCGCTGACGTTAAACGGCGCGTTGATCGACAGCAAGGTATTGTTCGAAGAAGAGAGCATGGAACACGATCGGCCCATGCAGGGACAATCGCCGTTTCTGGTGAATGCGGGCGTGTTTTATCAAGATAAGAAAGACGTTTGGATGATCGGATTGCTCTATAACATCATCGGCAAGCGTATCGTAGGTATCGGCCGTGTGGATGCGAGCGAAGGCAGTACGATCAACAACGATATTCCCGACATGTACGAAATGCCGCGCAATGTACTCGATTTAACCCTGCGACGCAAAATCGGCAAACGCTTCGAAGTGAGTGCCGCCGTAAAAGATATTTTGGCGCAAAACGTGGTGTTCAAGCAATTTCCGAAGTTCTATGACGGCACCGGCAAATTGCAAACCCGCGAACAAACGACCAAAGAATTTAAACCGGGACAAAATATCTCATTCTCACTCAAAATGAAATTCTAAAAGAGCGGCCTCACCCCCCAACCCCCTCTCCAAAAGAGAGGGGGAGAGAGGGCGGTACGAGCGGGCAAAGACGCGAAGCTTTTCAAATAATCGTTAAAAATATAACTGAAAGTAAATAAAATAAGTAATCAACGAGCATTAACCACCGTCCTTTAGGGAGCCGGGCTCCCCTCTCCATTTGGGAGAGGGGTCGGGGGAGAGGCTTTTAAAATCATTAAAAAATGAAAACAATTAAATTTTTAAGTTTTGTGTTGGCCGTCGGATTAGTGTTGGCGGCATGTAAGGATGACAATAACGAGGCTCCGGTTACGGATGAACAAATCCTGTTCGGCACCAATGAAGACGAAATCGGTGATGGCCGACAAGATTTTGAAATCAAAGGCGAGCATACGCTGAAAAAAGGTGTTTATTACTTGAAAGGTTGGGTTTATGTGACCAACGGCGCCCAACTGACCATTGAGGCGGGTACCATTATCAAAGGCGACAAGGAAACCAAAGCGGCATTGATCGTGGAACCGGGCGGAAAATTGTATGCCAACGGAACGGAAACGGCTCCGATCGTGATGACTTCGGAACAAGCCAAGGGTGAACGTAAGCCGGGCGACTGGGGCGGATTGATCATCTGCGGACGTGCGTTAAACAACAAGGGCGCTCAAATTATCGAAGGCGGCCCGCGTACCACGCACGGAGGCAACGATGATGACGACAGCTCGGGCGAGATCAGCTACCTTCGCGTGGAATTTGCCGGCTATCCGTTCAAAACCGATCAGGAGATCAACGGGATTACCTTCGGTTCGGTGGGTCGCGGCACCACGGTGCATCACCTGCAAGTGTCGTACAGCAACGACGACTCGTTCGAATGGTTCGGCGGATCGGTCAATTGCAAATATTTGGTGGCTTACCACGGTTGGGACGACGATTTCGATACCGACAACGGTTTCTCGGGAAAAATGCAATTCCTGTTGGGCGTGCGTCATCCGAGAATTGCCGATACCTCGCTTTCCAACGGTTTCGAATCGGATAACAACGCCGACGGTACCACTTCCGTTCCTTACACCTCATGTGTGTTCAGTAACGTAACATTTGTGGGGCCTATCGGGCAAGCCGCCGACTTTGCGAATACGTCCGAATACATCAACGGCAGTAACATGAATCCGCAAAACGGTTCGAAAACGGGTGTTTTCCAAGCAGCCATGCAGATTCGCCGCAATTCGAAACTGAACTGTTTCAACTCCGTAGCCATGGGTTATCCCGTCGGTTTGTTGCTCGACAACGAAAAAGGTACGACGCAAACTTGGGCAACCAACGGCGATTTGAAAATCAAGAACGTATTCTTCGCAGGCATGACCATTCTCGGTTCGGACGTGAACAAAAGCTGGAAAGATTTGCTGTCGACCGACGGAAAAACCATGACCGACGGCACGGTGTCGTTCTCGCATACTTATTTCCTCAGCAACGGTTTGAACAACCAAGCGTTGACAAACATTGCCGACTTGAAATTGAAACAACCGAACAGCTTGGAAGCAAACGCAAGTTGGGGCCCGACTACCGGCAGTCCGCTTCTCGGCGCAGCCAACTTCGACGATGCAATGCTTGCTTCCGGTTTCGATAAAGTTACATACGTTGGCGCTTTCGCAAGCGACTCGGATGCCGACAACTGGATGAAAGGTTGGACGAACTTCGATCCGCAAAACACGGATTACTAAAAAGGTTTTTGATTTTTGATCGACAATTTTTGATTGATTCAATCGAAAATTAAAAATCGAAAATCATCAATGATAAATTTGGTGCATTTTCCGGTATCGAAAATAACCGGAAAAAGGTTAGAGAGCCCGACATCGTTGCGAAACGGTGTCGGTTTTTTTGTGAGAGAAGCCTCACCCCCAACCCCTCTCCAAAAGAGAGGGGAGGCCCGGTATCGGTGTGCATCGCAAAGAAAGGCACCATCATCGAGGGAGCGTCAAAGGTCGGAAAGGCCCGTTATTGCGCGGAGGGGCGACAAGCAATCCGTTTACATATCGTCACATTTTTAAACAGATATAAGAAAAATCCTTTATATTTGTGATTGCGTTATTAGGATTATCAAAATAGTATAATCGGCCAAAAGCACCTCAAATTGAAATATTTATAATATCCGTCCGTTATTGGGACGGAAATGTTATTTGGGGGAAAATGAAATACAAAATGTAGAAATAATCGCAGATATTAATTTATTTTTCCGGCCGGCGATTATTTCCGGTTGAAATTTCGCTTATCCCACAAAGTTCTTTCGGGAGATAAAGTACCGTTCATGAAAAATATTTTTATCGGAATAGGTCTCATAATAAGCTTCATGCAGACATTGTTTTTTTGCAATGTCTGTTTTGTGCATGCTCAGGCTGCCGGCGATCGTCCCATACTGATCATAAGTTCCTATAACCCGGATTCGTACAGTACATCAACCAATATTTCCGAATTTATTGAAGAATATAACCGGCTGGGCGGGAAATCTAAGGTTCATATCGAAAACATGAACTGTCGGAGTTTTTCCGAATCTCTCCTATGGAAAGGACGAATGAAGGGCATTCTCGATAAATACCAAGGACACAACAAACCGGGATGCATCATATTGCTGGGACAAGAAGCATGGGCATCATATTTATCGCAGGACGACTCCATAACATCCAATATCCCCGTATTTTCGGCAATGGCAAGCAGGAATGCCATTATTTTACCCGATGCCGGCGTATCGCTGAAGGACTGGATGCCCGAATCTATGGATTTTATTTCCGGCTCGTCCGTAGCGCACATTCAAGGAGGTTTTCTGTATGGATATGATGTGGAAAGCAACATCAACCTCATCCAAAAACTGTACCCGGACACACGGAATATTGCATTTGTTTCCGACAATACGTATGGGGGAGTATCCATACAGGCTTTTGTCAGGAAAGAAATGGAAAAATTTCCCGACTTAAATTTAATATTGCTGGATGGCCGCACACACACCATCTATACCGTTGTTGAAGCGTTACGTTCGTTACCGCCCAATACGGCATTGTTGCTGGGAACTTGGCGTATCGATGAAAACGACGGGTATTTCATGCGGAATGCCACCTATTCCATGATGGAAGCCGTTCCGTCCATGCCGGTCTTTTCGCTTACATCGCTCGGTTTCGGTTACTGGGCCTTGGGCGGCTATATGCCTGCTTACCGGAATTTCGGCAAGGATGTGGCGCAGCAGGTCGTCGATGTGCTGTCGGGGCGCGATCCGGGAAACCGGCCGATCATTGTCCCGAACCAATTGCAGATGGACAACAAGAAAATAGCAGAATTGGGCATCAACCGGTCTTTGTTACCCTCGGGTGTGGAGTTGACCAATGTAACCCCGACCTTATACCGGCAATATAAATATCAGATATGGGTGGGCATTGTAATCATTATTATTCTGTCTATTGCGCTGGTATTCACGCTATTTTTCTATGCCCGGACAAAAAGATTGAAAGACAACTTGGAAGTTTCCGAGGCCGACTTGCGCGTGGCCAAGGAAAACGCCGAAGAGGCCAATCGTTTGAAAAGTGCATTTCTGGCAAACATGAGCCACGAAATCCGTACCCCGCTGAATTCCATCGTAGGTTTTTCGACTATACTGACTACAAGGGAATCTTCGCCGGAGAACAGGAAAGCTTATTGCGAAATCATCCGGAACAGTTCCAACTTGTTGCTGCGGCTGATCAACGATATTCTGGATATTTCGAAATTGGAAGCGGAAAAAATAGACTTCAGTTTCAAAAAATGTGATATTGTTCCGCTGTTACACCGGGTTTTGACCACGATGGAATATTCCCCGCAAAACAACAACGAGCTCGTATTCAATCCTCGTTATGCGAGTTTCGAATTATATACGGATGAACAACGACTGCAACAAATAGTGATCAATCTTTTATCGAATGCAGCGAAATTTACAAAAGACGGGAAAATAACATTGGATTTTGAAGTTGACAATCCCAACGACCGGGTTCTGTTTTCCGTAACCGATACGGGGTGCGGTATTCCTGCGGACAAGCGAGATGCGGTATTCGAGCGATTCGAAAAATTGGATAATTACGTTCAGGGGACAGGATTGGGGCTTTCCATCTGCAAACTGATCACCACCAAATGGGGCGGAGATATTTGGGTAGATCCCGACTATAACGGGGGCGCCCGCTTTGTTTTTTCGCACCCGTTGAATATCAAAAGTAAAGAAATCAATAAATCCCATGAATAGACACATCGTTTGCTTTTTGTTGGTCTTCATCGCATCAACCGGTATTGCACTGTCTCAGGTATCGGTAAAAGGCCGTGTGGTGGATGCTTCCGACGGCGAACCGTTGGCCGGCGCTTCTATTTTGGTTGCGGGCACCGACCAAGGCAGCACAACCGACGTCGCCGGTCGGTTTTCGTTATCGGTCGCTCCCAATTCGAACATCATTATCAGGCATTTGGGATATGCGGAACAGAAAAAGTCGATTCCGGGAACCGATTCTGTGGACTTGGGTGAGATCATGATGGAACCGGACGAATATTCGCTGGACGATGTAACCATTACCTCGTCCATTGCCATTGCCCGAAAGACTCCCGTTGCATTGTCGTCGATCAACAACGCCTACATCGAGGAAAAGATCGGGACGCAGGATTTCCCGGAGATATTGAAAGCCACCCCGGGAATCTATTCAACAAGGAAAGGCGGAGGTTACGGCGATTCCGAACTAAGGTTGCGGGGTTTCAAGTCGGAGAATATTGCGGTGATGGTCAACGGCGTGCCGGTGAACGACATGGAGTGGGGCGGTGTGTATTGGAGCAATTGGGCGGGTTTGGCGGATGTCAGCCGTTCGGTGCAGGTGCAGCGGGGCTTGGGAGCATCCAAAGTGTCGGCGCCGTCGGTGGGCGGTTCGGTCAACATCATCACCAACACAATCGATGTGCAAAAAGGCGGATTCGTATCCTACGCAATGGGCGATCACGGTTACAATAAGTTGACGTTCAAGGTATCGACCGGGTTATCGGAAAACGGCTGGGCGTTGACACTGCTCGGCGGCAAAACGTGGGGTGACGGGTATATTCAAGGTACCGAATTTACCGGCTACAACTATTTCATCAATGTTGCCAAGCGGATCAGCAACCGCCACCAACTTTCGTTCACGGCATTCGGGGCGCCCCAATGGCACAACCAGCGCAACAAGAACGACGGGCTGACGATTGACGGCTGGCAACAGGTAAAGAAGTACATGGGCGAAAGCAGCGCCTTTCAATATAATCCGACGTATGGCTACGGGATCAACGGCGAACGTAAGACTTCGGCTAAAAACGTATACCACAAGCCGCAAATATCATTGAATCATTTGTGGCAGATTAACGAAAAATCGAATCTGAGCACGGCATTGTATGTGTCTCTCGGCCGCGGGTACGGCTACAGCGGGCAAGGATACGGTTCCCCGGACCGGAACAAATGGTACGGGGCATCCTACGGCACGCTGAACATGCAACTGCGACACTCGGACGGCACTTTCGCCTACGACAGCATCTACGCGATGAATGCAGGCTCCGGCAACGGCGCTCTTATGGCGATGTCGAAATCGGTAAACGACCACAATTGGTACGGGGCTCTGTCCACTTATTCCACAAAAATCGGGAAAAATATCGATTTCTACGGCGGTGTCGATTTTCGCTATTATAAAGGCATTCATACCAATGAGTTGATCGATCTTTATGGTGCGAACTTTTTCATTGATGCATCATCGCGGCGAAACGTATTGCCCGAGAACAACAGCGCGGCAGCTGCCGGCAGTACGTTCGTGAACCAACAATTAACGACGGGGGATATTGTGTACCGCGATTACGACGGTTTTATCGTGCAGGAAGGCGTATTTGCGCAGGCCGAATACAACCTCGAAAAACTGAATGTATTTGCTGCGGGTTCCGTATCGAATTTTACCTATTGGCGTTACGACCGGTTTTATTACGATGAGGATCATGCCCGTTCCGGGAAGAAAAATTTCCCGGGTTTCACCGTTAAAGGAGGCGCCAATTATAACCTGAACGAAAATCACAATGTATTTGCCAACATCGGCTACATCAGCCGCGCTCCGTTCTTTTCGGGCGGCGTTTTTCTCTCGGCGCAGGTCAGCAACATCACCAATCCCGATCCCGTCAACGAAAAAATATTCTCCGCAGAGCTTGGTTACGGCTTTCAAAATCGATTCCTGAACGTACAACTGAATGCCTATCACACAAAGTGGATGGACAAAACGATGACGAAGGGAATAGATGTGAATACCGACCAGATCAGTTTGAACATGACCGGTGTCGACGCTATTCACCAAGGAATCGAACTCGACTTTTCGGCCGCTCCTTTCGGTTGGTTGGACATCACGGGAATGCTTTCGTTGGGCGACTGGCGTTGGACGGGTAATTCCACCGGATATTTCTATGATTCGGGCGGACAACCCGTGCAATCGTACGGAAGGAATGCTTCGGGACAGACGGAAATAGTGCATGCATCGGGGATTCAAGCCGCCGATCATGCCTACATGACCGTCGATCTGGACGGCGTGAAAGTCGGAGGATCGGCACAAACCACTGCCTCGCTCGGCGTAAAGTTCAAACCGATGAAGGGGCTTTATGTCGGCATGGATTATTTGTTTTACGCCCGCAATTATTCCGATTGGAATTTTAACCCGTCGGACTTGGTATTGAACGGGTCGAAAAAATACGAATCGCCGTGGGAAATACCTTCGGCGGGAGTTTTCGACATCAGCGGCGGGTACAGCTTCAAAATCGGCGGTTTGGATGCATCCGTATCGGCTAATGTGTTCAATTTGTTCGATAAGGAGTACATTGTTGATGCCAACGACGGAAAAGATCACAATAAGGAAACGGCGTACGGCGTGTTTTACGGATTCGGCCGTACGGGTTCGGTAAAGTTGCGAATCAGTTTCTGATCGTTTGCCGGGTCAATCTCTCCCTGCCGTTAGCAGCCGTATCGTTCCGCCAAGCAGATGATACAGCAATGCCAAAGCGACGGCCGCGGCCAAAGGATACATATAAAGCAATACCAACGGTTTGTAGCTTTCTTCTTCGTAAACGACCGGCTGCATCTTGTTCAGTTCGGCATATACATTTTGCATTTCCTGTTGGCTGT
>JAVBNP010000085.1:0-2562 GCA_031551455.1 Bacteroidales bacterium
ATTTTCGATTAATAGAACGCTGATGACGCGGATTAGGCAGATTTACACGGATTTTTACCGTTTTATCCGCGTTGATCCGTTTAATCAGTGTCATCCGTGTTCTATTTTTCTAATTTTCCTGCTTTTTCCAAACTATTATACGCTCTTGCTACTGCATCCGAAAAAGCACGCGAACTGATGGTAGCCGCCGTAATGGCATCTACTTCGCCGCCGTCCTTCTTCACTTTGAGATTGTCTGCACCCGGATTCTTGCCGTTGTACTGATCTTTGAACCGAGGTTGCGTCATTTTGGTGCCGAGGCCGGGTGTTTCCTTCTGTTCCAACACCGATATGTTAATGATCTTGCCCGACGGATCGAAACCTACCATCAGGCGTACCATACCGCCGTAACCGTTTTTCGTCCACGTTTTGACCGCGATGCCGGCAGGTTCGCCGTTTTTGGTGCCGGGATAACAAGTTAATTTTTCGGCAGCACCGTCGAAATTGTCTATTTCGTAAGCATCCGTTAACGGATCGTTATCGTATTCGGGCAACACCGCCTTGATAGCGAAGTTTTGTTTTACCGCTTCGGCGGCAGCCTTCGGTTCTTTGGTAAGTTGATACATGAAACCCAATGATGCCGATGAAATGACGGTGATCACAAAAAGAGTGACGGTCAGGTTGACAAGTGTCGATTCTTTATTAGCCATTTTTAACCTCCTTTCCGAAACGTGCGGGTTTAAGATATGTATTGATTAAAGGAACAAATGCATTCATGATGAGTATCGCGAACGACATGCCTTCGGGATAGTTGCCGAAAACACGTATGATTACCGTGATGAGGCCGATACTGACGCCGTAAACAAGCATTCCGACAAAACTCATGGGCGAAGTGACATAATCTGTCGCCATGAAGATTGCGCCGAGCAGCAAACCGCCTGTAAGCAAATGAAATACGGGTGATGCGTTTGCTTCGGGATTCGCCCACCAAAGAATGGTTGTGAAAAGGGCTGTCGTGAGGATAATGCTTACCGGGATGTGCCATGTAATGACTTTGCGAACGAGCAGATATACCAATCCGATAAGCAGAGCCACGGCAGCAATTTCGCCCATCGAGCCGCCCATCTTGCCGAGCAACAGATCAAGCGTCGAGGGTACTTCGTAAGTCATGATGTCCGACAGCGTTTTGGTAGCGCCGCTTCCCGCATCGGTTGCAATAGCGTTGACGCCTTCCTTCACTACGCCGAGCGGCGTGGCCCCGGTGAACGTATCGACATATTCCGCGGGATATTCGCCGAAATTGAATACCGTGGACAAGTTCCAACGCGAAACAACGGGTTTCGGCCAGCTTGTCATCTGCACGGGAAACGAGATCAGCATGAAAACGCGGCCTACCAAAGCGGGATTGAACGGATTGTTGCCCAAACCGCCGAAAGTCATTTTTCCTACGCCGATGGCAACCATCGCACCGAGAATCAATATCCAGATCGGCAGATTGGTCGGCACATTGAATGCCAGCAATATACCTGTCACCGCAGCCGAACCGTCGCGCAATGTCGGCGTTTGTTTCAGCAGATATTTTTGGATAAGGAACTCGAACAACATGCAGGAAAGGATGGCCACAACGGTGACATACAAAGCACCCAACCCGACGAACCACCCCGATACGAGAAAGGCTGGAACGAGCGCCAACAGCACGTCGTACATCAGACGCTCGACACTGTTGCCGCTGTGCACGTGCGGCGAAGGCGATACGGTAAACAATTTACTCATTTTTTGATTTTAATTTTTTGATAATCCAACCAATTTGGGAGTCAAACCGAATTTTTCCAAACGATTGATTAATTCTCGATAATTCGATTTTGCTATTAATGAGATATTTAAGCAAAATTTCACTAAGTTATTCCGACTGTTTCCATACAGACACAAAATCTTTTTCATCATTATCATATTGTTTGACAATGCATAAAACTCAAAATTGTCGATAGAAATTTCGGTCGATTTTATATTTTTTCGATAGGAAAAAAAGGACAAAGCATATAATCCGTTGCGACGATTCAATTTATAATAATTAATTCGTATGATTTTTGGAGAAAAGATAATTTCGAAATAATCCGGTTTCATGCATGAATCAATGTATGCGGTGAATAATATGATTACAAGCGAAAAAATACCGCATTTCCTCAGAAACAGATGCAATATTTCCCAATTATGCGAAATAAAACCATAAATCATCATAATACAGATGAAAAAGCCGATACAACCTGCTAAAAATAATAATGCAAGGTATATATCGAATAAAATTTTATTTGAAACGGCTTTCATTTCGTTTTACTCTTTTTCGCAATCCGTTTTTTCGATTTTTCAATCAAAAATCCATCCGTTAAAAATTATTTTGCTGTTGCTCTTGCCCTGATATTTTTCAATACCGTCGTTTTTCCCAATCGGATATAATCCAACAACGGACGAGTTGACGGGCAAGTGTAACTGCACGAACCGCATTCGATACAATCGGTCACGCGTTCCTCTTCGGCGCGATCGAACATTTGCTGTTCGGCCAACGGCATTAACAAGAAAGGCTCC